>NZ_CAWMEB010000090.1:0-212857 GCF_963866145.1 Xenorhabdus sp. NBAII XenSa04 | reverse complement strand
CGGATGCGCATTATAGGGAGCATTCGAATTTACGCAAGCGTTTTTTATAATTTCCTTTCCAACCGAATAAAATTTAATCAAAAGAGTTATTTTTGCCTATTTTTTATCACATTTGGTAATTCTGCAAGGCTATTAATGACCAAATCGGCAGCCTGTTCTGCTTCTTGTGTTACAGGTTTCCCTGTACGTACGAGCACCTTAATTCCGACATTAGCGGCATTTGCTGCTTGCATATCTTCTATTTTGTCTCCCACCATATAAGAAGCCGCCATATTAATATGCAGTGCTTTTTGTGCATCAAGTAACATACCTGATTGGGGTTTGCGGCAATCACAGTTCTTTTTATAGTGTTCATCACTTGCTTCTGGATGATGTGGACAATAGTAGATACCATCAAGATCAATGCCTCGGTCCGCAAGTGACCAATCCATCCATTCTGTTAATTGTAAGAACTGATCCTCTGTGAACATTTCCCGGGCAATTCCCGATTGATTTGTTACTAATACCAATGCATAGCCCATTTTTTTCAATTCCAGCATGGCTTCAATCGTGCCATCAATAAATTGAAAATTATCTATTTCATGGACATACCCATGATCAATGTTGATCGTGCCGTCACGATCTAAAAATACGGCGGGAATACCTTGAGTCACCTGATTGCTCCAAGAATGTACTGAACAGACAGTATCGCATGATTTGTTAGTGAATGAGAATGCAGCATTTAATTTATTCCCAGTTGACTTAGACGTCTAGACGCCTTAACATCCACTTTAATTCATGACTTGTTGCAAATGCTTTCAAGTTACTCACTTTTATATCTCTAAGAAAAACATAAAAATGATAAGACTGACTCAGATAAATAAAGTATTTCAACAAGGAACGCGCAGTATAAAAGCACTTTCTGATATCAATCTGCATGTCCCGCAAGGGCAAATTTATGGTGTGATTGGTTCCTCTGGAGCTGGAAAGAGCACTTTGATTCGCTGTGTGAATATGCTTGAACGCCCTACTTCCGGTCAGGTACTCGTTGATGGGCAGGATTTAACTTCTCTTTCAGAACGTGAACTGACTCGTGCTCGTCGTCATATTGGAATGATTTTTCAACATTTTAATCTGCTGTCATCCAGAACAGTATTTAACAATGTGGCACTACCTTTAGAATTGAACAACACTCCAAAAGCAGAAATAAAAACGAAAGTTGATGAATTACTGGAATTAGTTGGTCTTTCTGAGAAACGTGATGCCTATCCTGCCAACTTATCTGGTGGTCAGAAGCAGCGTGTCGCCATCGCCCGTGCTCTGGCAAACTCACCAAAAGTACTTTTGTGTGATGAGGCTACCAGTGCGCTGGATCCAGCAACAACGCGCTCTATTCTGGAGTTATTGAAAGATATTAATCGTCGTTTAGGGTTAACTATTTTGTTGATTACCCATGAAATGGATGTCGTTAAACGCATTTGCGACCAAGTTGCCGTCATTAGCGGTGGTCAGTTGATTGAACAGGATGTGGTTAGCGAAATATTTTCTCATCCTAAGACGCCTGTTGCTCAAGAGTTTATCAAGTCCACACTACATTTGGACATTCCTGAGGACTATCAGCAAAGATTACAGTCTGAATCAACTCCGGATAGCTGCCCATTATTGAAACTAGAATTTACAGGTAAATCCGTTGATGCTCCGCTAATCTCCATGGCGGTACGCCGTTTTAATATCGATATCAGTATATTGAGTTCTCAAATGGATTATGCCGGTGGTGTTAAATTTGGCGTTATGCTGGCTGAATTGGACGGCGAAAATAGCAGTATTGAATCAACAATTACGTTCTTAAAAGAGCATCATGTGAAAGTAGAGGTTCTCGGTTATGTCTGAAGGAATGATTTTATTATTGGCTAAAGGAGTCTGGGAAACTCTGGTGATGACTTTTGTTTCCGGTTTTTTTGGTTTTGTGATTGGCTTACCTGCCGGTGTGCTTTTATATGTTACTCGTCCTGGGCAGATCATAGAAAATGGTACTTTGTACCGCACGCTTTCTGCACTGGTAAATATAACGCGGTCAGTTCCATTTATTATTTTGTTAGTGTGGATGATCCCTTTTACTCGGCTGATTGTGGGAACTTCAATCGGGTTACAGGCAGCGATTGTTCCTTTAACTGTTGGTGCAGCACCGTTTATTGCTCGCATGGTAGAAAATGCATTATTAGAAATTCCATCCGGGTTAATCGAAGCAGCACGAGCAATGGGCGCAACGCCATTCCAGATTGTCAAAAAGATTCTGCTACCAGAAGCATTACCTGGTTTGATCAATGCAGCCACAATTACCTTAATTACATTGGTTGGGTACTCTGCTATGGGTGGCGCTGTTGGTGCTGGAGGATTGGGCCAGATTGGTTATCAATATGGTTATATTGGCTACAATGCAACCGTGATGAACATCGTATTAGCATTATTAGTTGTCTTAGTATTCTTAATCCAATTAGGTGGCGACCATTTAGTTAAGGCCGTAAATCGTAAATAACTCAACAAGTGTGCCGATTAACGGCACTTATACCCGATAGTTTTCAGATGGCAGTAAACAAAACTGCAACTTAAAATCTAAAAGGTATATTACCGGGCTTACATCCAAAAGCCTCATTATAGTAGTACGCAATAACTTGATAAGACAGGTTATAAATCAGTATTCGATAGGGGTAAAAATATGTCAGTGAAATTGAAATCCATTGCTGTAATCGGGACATTATTGGGAACACTCGCACTTGCAGGCTGTGGTCAAGAACAGAGGGACCCAAACCACATTAAAGTGGGTGTCATTGCAGGGCCTGAATTACAAGTTGCTGAAGTTGCGAAACAAGTAGCAAAAGAGAGATATGGCCTTGATGTTGAACTGACAACATTCAATGACTATGTTCTACCGAATGAATCACTGAGCAAGGGGGACATTGACGTCAATGTTTTCCAGCACAAGCCTTACTTAGACCAGCAAACAAAAGAGCGTAACTATAAACTGGCAATTGTTGGTAATTCTTTTATCTATCCAATGGCTGCTTACTCTAAGAAGATCAAATCACTGGACGAACTACAGGCTGGTTCTCAGATTGCTATACCAAACGATCCAACCAACCAGGGGCGTGCTCTGCTGTTATTGCAAAAACAAGGTCTAATCAAATTGAAAGAGGGTGTCGGCCTGCTGCCAACAGTTCTGGATATTACCAGCAATCCTAAGCAGTTGGATATTGTTCAACTGGAAGCACCACAATTACCACGTTCACTGGATGATCAAAAAATTGCTTTAGCGCTTATCAATAATACCTATGCAGGACAAATTGGTTTAACGCCAGAGCAAGATGGGATCTTTGTTGAAGATAAAAATTCACCTTACGTCAATATCATCGTCAGTCGTGAAGACAATAAAGATGCAGAAAATGTTCAAAAGTTTGTGAAAGCCTATCAATCACCCGAAGTCGATCAGGAAGCTCAAAAAGTTTTCAAGGGTGGCGCAATAAAAGGTTGGTAATCTTTCATATTTAGGCAATCAAGATTAAAATTCTGGGGCGGATATTTTTATCCGCCCATTTTTATTTATTGGAGAAAGGAGAGCTTGTTATCATCGTTTCACCAATACTCAATCATCCCACACACTGATTCAATCAGAATAAGGATTCATCTCAATGCGTATGTTACCTGTCTGTTTCTTGGTGCTTTTTATGGTTGGGTGTACTTCTCTGCCAACCCGGTTTGATAAAACTGATAGGCCGGATTCAGAGACGGAAAACTATTCAATCAGAAAAAACCAGAGTTCAACTAATGTTCGGTTATACACAAAACCAGATGAACTATTAGGCTCACCATTTAAAGATCTCGGTATCGTTGCGGGGGAATCCTGCCGAAATACACGACAAGATCCTCCAGCAAGTATTGCTGTTGCACGACAGAAGATGCTGACAAAAGCCTCTGGCCTGAATGCCAATGCCGTTCTACTGCATCAATGTGCAATCCTGTCTGGTCAGGGGTGCTATCAAATTGCTATCTGTGAAGGCTCAGCGCTGAGAACCACGAATTAGACATTATCACGTTATTTATTAATAAAAATATCCGGTACTGAAAAAGGCTTATGGCAGATTTTCATTTTACTCAAATAGGAACAATTCACTCTCCTTACAAAGAGAAGTTTGCCATTCCCCGTCAGCCGGGTTTGGTGGAAGATGGCACAGGCCAACTCGAATTGCTCGCCCCTTATAATCAGGCAGATGCTGTGCGTGGTTTGGAACAATTCAGCTATCTCTGGATTGTTTTCATTTTTCACCAAACGATGAACGACGGCTGGAACCCATTGGTTCGTCCCCCCCGCTTAGGTGGCAATGCTAAAATGGGCGTATTTGCTACCCGTTCAACCTTTCGCCCCAATCCGATCGGTATGTCTTTAGTTGAGTTGAAAGGCATTGACTGTCAAAACAATCGCGTACTACTGCAACTGGGTAGCCTGGATTTAGTGGATGGAACTCCCGTACTCGATATCAAACCCTATCTACCCTTTGCTGAATCACGTCCTGAAGCCAAAGCAGGATTTGCTCAGGATACACCAAATGCAGATATGGATGTTTGTTTTTCGCCAACCGCAGAACATCAACTTTTATGCCACCAGGCAAGTTATCCCCATTTACGACGTTTTATCAGCCAAGTTTTGGCTCAAGATCCGCGTCCTGCCTACCGTAAGAAAGAGCAGGAAAAGCGAGTATATGCAGCTCATATACTGGATTTCAACGTACGCTGGCTGGTTAGCGACACCATAACGGAAGTGGTTTCTATCGAACCGCGCTAAAACTCCTTTTGACATCGTAAACTCACTGGTAGACTAGCGGCTTATTTTATTTTCTGGGCTGGGTGGCCCTATCTTATTTCGCCATCCAGAAGCAACTTGCTATCCAATGGAAACTTACTATGCGTACTAGCCAATATCTGCTCTCTACTTTAAAAGAGACGCCTGCTGATGCAGAAGTAGTCAGTCATAAGCTGATGCTTCGTGCCGGAATGATCCGTAAACTCGCTTCTGGTCTTTACAACTGGATGCCGACCGGTGTCCGCGTGTTGAGAAAAGTTGAAAACATTGTTCGTGAAGAGATGAATAATGCTGGAGCAGTTGAGGTTTCCATGCCGGTAGTTCAGCCAGCAGATTTGTGGCAGGAAAGTGGCCGTTGGGTACAATATGGCCCGGAATTACTGCGCTTGGAAGATCGCGGTGCCCGTCCTTTTGTTCTGGGGCCAACCCATGAAGAAGTCATTACTGATCTGATCCGGAACGAAGTAACTTCCTATAAGCAACTTCCATTGAATCTGTTCCAGATCCAAACCAAATTCCGTGATGAAGTTCGTCCGCGCTTTGGCGTAATGCGTTCACGGGAATTCATCATGAAAGATGCTTACTCTTTCCACACCAGTCAAGAGTCTCTGCAAGAAACTTATGACAAAATGTACGACGCCTACAGCAAGATCTTTACCCGCATCGGGCTGGATTTCCGCGCAGTTCAGGCAGACACGGGTTCTATCGGCGGTAATGCTTCCCATGAGTTTCAGGTTTTGGCAGCCAGTGGGGAAGATGATATCGTTTTCTCTACAGAATCTAACTATGCAGCGAATATCGAACTGGCCGAAGCGGTCATGCCTTCTCAGGAACGTTCAGCGCCAACAGAAGATATGCGTCTGGTGGATACACCAAATGCAAAAACCATTGCTGAGTTAGTAGAACAATTCAATCTGCCGATTGAGAAGACGGTCAAAACACTACTCGTCCATGCCACAGAAGAAAGCGGACACAAACTGGTGGCATTACTGGTTCGTGGTGATCATGAATTAAATGAGATCAAGGCAGAAAAACTGCCATTGGTGGCCAGCCCACTAGAGTTCGCTACCGAAGAAGAAATTCGTGCTATCGTCAAAGCTGGCCCTGGCTCTTTAGGCCCGGTGAATCTGCCTATACCTGTTATCATTGACCGCAGTGTATCCGTTATGAGCGACTTCGGTGCAGGTGCCAACATTGATGATAAACACTATTTTGGCATTAACTGGGAGCGTGACCTGCCTGTGCCAGAAATCGCAGATATTCGTAATGTGGTTGACGGTGATATCAGCCCCGATGGTCAAGGGACATTACAAATCAAACGTGGTATTGAAGTTGGTCATATCTTCCAACTCGGCACAAAATACTCGGATGCCCTGAAAGCAACCGTACAGAACGAAGATGGTCATAACCAAGTTGTTACAATGGGATGTTACGGTATTGGCGTGACCCGTATTGTCGCGGCTGCCATTGAGCAGAATCACGATGATCGCGGTATTATTTGGCCAGATGCAATTGCACCATTCCAGGTAGCAATTTTGCCAATGAATATGCACAAATCCTATCGCGTCAAAGAGGTTGCCGAAAAACTGTATGCTGACTTACGTGCCAGCGGTATTGATGTGATTTTCGATGACCGTAAAGAGCGGCCAGGTGTGATGTTTGCAGATATGGAACTGATTGGTGTGCCACATACTCTGGTTATCGGTGATCGCAATCTCGATAATGACGAAATCGAATATAAATACCGCCGCAATGGTGACAAACAGATGCTGAAACTGGAAAACGTGGTTGAATACCTGAAAAGTAACATTAAATCATCTTAATTCTGATTAAGTATCCAGCCTGCCTTCAGGCAGAGTCAGTAATAAAAAACCTGCGTACTCAATGCGCAGGTTTTTTATATGTGACAAAAGAGATCACTTCTTACTTTTTAGTCTGGCAAGAAGAGGATTTATCAAAACGGATTTTACCTGTCTGAATTAATGCATTATCAAATAATCCATCTTCCATTGAAGGACGAAGTGTATAATACCCTTCCACTTCCACATAAACAGGCTTTTCACCTTCCACGCCCGTTGCGCTGTAACCTCGTTCCAGCTCGATATTTTCCGATGCATCATAGAATTTTCCGCTGTGGCATTCGATAAAAGTAGCACTGTCAGCAAAATAGCGATATTCACCTGACAGTTTCTTCGGAGTCACCTTTGCCAGCTTATAATTTAATTCTGACTGGATAGGTTCGCCTTTAATATCCAGCATAACCAGATCCTCTCCTGTCATCTGGTAATAGGCTTTTTCACCCTCATCACCGGTTAAATTTATCTTTTTACCATTGGCGACCCAATGTCCTGTCTCAAAAAAGGGTTTTTCTTGTCCGGATTCCAAATAAGTTTGTCCCAGAATATATGTGCCGTCATTTGAAAGCTGTAAGGTAGTCTCAATACCGGCACAATCGGCGCAAGGTATCACACCATTAAACACCTTCTCATTGATTCGAAACTGATTCTGAGGTGTCGAATCATTCTGATGAGTAGGATTATTCTGACACCCAACCACTGTAAGCACTCCTGATGCTACAAGAGCAAGTAATATGTTTTTATTCATCGCCATTTCCATTCAATACACCTAGCAGATACACCATCTTTATAACATCAGTCTTGTATAAGATATGAAGTTTTCTTGATCAGATTGACATTACTTTACTGTATCTCAAAATTCACAGTGAAAAGCCAAGTAATAATGGCGTAATTTTGTTGCGTAATGGTAGAGTAAAGATTTAACCTACTGACTTTTTCAAAGTAACTCAACAAACTTATCCAGTCATCAAGGAAAAGTTACTATGCTATAGTCGAAGGTAGCATTTTTGCATTTGAGTTTGGTCAATCACGGGCGGCACGATAACCGCCACTAATATGGTGGTGAGCAAATATGTCTATAGATACTGAATATCAACCAATTAACTGTGATGATTATGATAGCCTTGAGCTAGCTTGCCAAAACCAGCTTCACTTACATATCCAGCTACGGGATGGTGAAAGATTTGAGGGAAAAGCTAATAAATTGATTTTGAGAAAAAAAGTCGAATATATTCTCGTAGAATCAAATGAAGAAACCCGTGAATTAAGATTAGATCACATTATCAGTTTCAGTAACCCAGATATTGGAACAATTGTTATTGAACATTCTTCATTATAAGTAGCACGTAGAACACGTTTACTACACAACAAAGGCTAACTACATAACAAAAAGTCCTCATACTAAGTGAGGACTTTTATCGTTGGAAAAGTAAATTTCCCATGTAAATCAGACATAAAAAAACATTTTTCATGATACTCGCAAATGTCAACATAACCTAATTATAAAACGAATCATTCAATAGCATCCCAGGCACCTTTTCCGCGACTTCCAGATACAACTGTTGATGCTCCATCGCCAATGAAAAAGCCTAATAATGAATTATTCTTATCAAAAAATAATATGCCTGCAGTTGCAACAAATGTGTTGGTCCAATAATTAGTTGTATATCTCAAAAGCTTTTCATAATCACTGGCGTAACATGTCCCCCAATATTTCCCCCACCCAGGTGTACCTAACGCATCTCCCTTTCCGTTGAATGTCCTATCAGTGCTACTTAAATAGACAGTAATGTATGTTTTAAGTATAAGGCTAGAAATACTAAAAGTTGCGTCATAAAAATCACTTGATTTAATCAGAACAAATGCATGACATATTTCATCAATCTTATTTTGATCCAGTTTATCTTTCATTGCTGTAGAAAATGACTGTAAAATTTGAAGCTTAATTTCACTCTTATTATTTTCAATACTCATAACAATAACCTTAATCAAAATAAAGAACCAAATAAATAATAGAATTATTTTTATGACAAAATCATATATAAAATATCCCCCCAAAAAAAACTGGGACATCATCTTATTACCCGATATTCTTTATTATTCACTCATTTGAGAGCAAACGAGGTTAAATTTATAGTAAGATTTATTTTTATAATAAATAATTCCACAAGATCAAACTTATTTGAATTTATAATTGGTTATACCTCTCAAAAATTATCCTACACTTTAAAATTTAGCACATGTTCTTATAATTTCAATAATAAATTATTTCTATTTTACATTTTTTCACTTATCGCGTTAATAACTAAAAATTAATTCATTAAACAACAAGAGATTACATTATTCCTAATGTAATCTCCTAAAACCGCAATTCAGGCTTCTACCGATGAGTAACTAAATATGAAGTAAGATAGTACGAGGTAAAATTTTCTGCCACTGAACTGAAAAAAACATCTCTTCAGCTAAAGGTTGCCCCTCTTTCGTCACAAAAACCCCCAATGCTGCAATGAGCTTATCATCATAGTAGAGCAATGGCGTTCTTTCCCTGAGCCAAGGTGCCACACCAAGCTCCTGCCATAACTTTTTACTATGGCGGGAATGCTGCCGCCCCACGATACTGATATTTCCCTGAACCCCAAAGCGGATTGTAACCCGCTCATTATACTTAGGTGCTCTGATGTTAACCGTATCTTCTTTACCCTCCCCACTTTCGGAAAGGAAAAGTGTGCCCAGGCCATCTGGTAATGGCAATTCCTGTTCTGTATTCCATTCTATAACCATACCAGCAAGTGATTGGTATTGAGAAACTAGCCATAACTGTTGTCGATAACGGCGGATATCAAACTGCCCTAACCTGAAACAAGGTTCTGCATCCTGTCGGGAAAGTGCGACTTCTGACCAGATCCGTTGAAGCTGTTCACGAGCGGGCATTTTCACGCCATGCCGATTGAGCCACCGACGTAGTAATGCGTTACGTTTAGCTACAGAATATGTTTCCAAAGGGGGAATGACTATCGCTCCTTCTGGAGTTATCAGCGAATTCAATAAATCATCAAGCAATTCATCCAGCAATTGTTCTTGCTCGCCGCACAAACTGGCACTACGGGAAACCGCTTGTGAAAAGTACGGCCAACGCTGGTTGAGCAGTGGCATGATATTCAAACGCAAGAAATTGCGATCATACCGATCATCCTGATTACTATCATCTTCAACCCATTTCAGCCCTTGTTCTTGCGCATAGTTTTCTAATTCTGCACGACTGACATTCAGTAATGGGCGCATGAGTGTTGTCTCAGCAAATGACATAGAGGATGGCATGGAAGATAAGCCAGCCGGTCCACTTCCCCGTTTTAACGCCAACAAAAATGTTTCAGCCTGATCATCAAGGTGCTGTGCCGTTACCAGAATCTCACCCTGTTGCAACTTATGCCGAAAAACCTGATAGCGGGCATCACGAGCCGCAGCTTCGACACCTTTCTTCCGGCTATCCAGGCTCACTCTTTCGGCGTGGAAATCAACCTGCCAGTCAGCACAAATCTGGCGACAATGAGCAACCCACTCATCCGCTTTTTCGTTTAAGCCATGATGGATGTGGATTGCCCTTAATGTGATAAAATTCTGTTTATCACCGCCCGCTTGTGAAGATTGCTGGCGCAGACGAACCAGCAAATGCAGCAACACAGTAGAATCCAGTCCACCACTAAACCCAACCAAGATTTTTTTATGTGTCCCTATCTGATCCGTCAATGCAATCATCAGAGGCTCATGTGTACTATTCATTGTGGATAACGCTCTTTTTTAATTCGGAATATCAATCCTCAATCAAATCATCCGACAATGTATTTTTCGTCGAAGTTTCATTCTTTGCACTGATACAAAGGACCCCAGATATGATAACAAGCCCTAATCCGACCACATAAGCCGGAACGAATTCATCACCAAAAAACAAAATCAACCACATCATCGACAATATTGGTGATAAAAATAGGATCGAGGCAATTTTCGGTGAGTCAGGGCTACTCATGGCCTTAAACCAGATAATATAGGAGATCCCATTCAATATGATGCCATTTAGCAGTGTTGGCATCAGGGGATCTCCCACAGGCCACTGGAATTTGCTAAACGCGAATAAGAATATGAGAGATACCACAGTTGAGTTAGCGAAAACCCAAAACGTACTGATATAAGGATCAATAGCAAAGTGTTTTGATAAAACAGACAGTAACGCAAAACAGAACGCTCCGCTAAACACCAGTAATAGAGCCTGTGGATGCTGCACAGAAATTTGGGTGATATTGCCTTGAGTAAAAGTGATGACAACTGCAATAAAACCAATTGTCATACCTATCATCTGCTTGATAGACAATTTCTCTTTGAACAAGAGAAATGACAGTCCGATTATCATCAATGGCCAGCTATATTGAATGACCAAAACAGCAACACCATTTTCGATGGAATAACCATAGTAGAGCAGTAAATAAAAGAAACAGTCCAAAGCCCCTAATATAAAGACCTTAATCATTACAGGAAAAGGAATAAATAAGAGTTGTTTCCAGTTTCTCCCCATCATGACCGCAACCAGAAAGACAGCCAAAACAGACAGTACATTTGACCAGAATAAAAATTGGAAATGATCCATCTCTTTCTGACCAAAACGCGATATAGACGGAATGAAACTCCAAATGAATACACAGGAAAACGCATAAATAATATATTTATATTTGGCCATCGAAAACCCAACTTATTATTTTTAATACCCTGTAAATGAGATAATTTATCTCAACATGTGATAAAAATGATAATATCATTCAATATAGTTTCTGCTGATTTTTTTACCATATTCAATAAAACAAGTGGAAATAATGAAGAATTACCATCCTCCAATACTTCCACCTGTAAAAGAATTACCTGCAAAAATGGTATGTAAAATTATACTTAATCAGGTTATTAACAATAGCCGTACTGCATTAAACGTTCATAACGACGGTTCACTAATTCTTCACTGCTAAGCTCACTCAATTCAGTAAGATCAGCCAGTAATTGTGCTTTCAGCGTATCTGCTATTACTTCGTAGTTACGATGTGCACCACCTAATGGCTCCGGGATCACTGAATCAATCAGTTTCAGCTCTTTCAGACGGGGAGCTGTATTTCCCATCGCTTCTGCTGCCAAAGGTGCTTTATCAGCACTTTTCCATAAAATGGAAGCACAACCTTCCGGCGAGATGGTGGAAAACGTACTGTATTGCAACATGTTTACTTTATCACCAACACTCAGTGCCAATGCACCACCGGAGCCACCTTCACCAATAACCGTACAGATAACAGGCACAGACAAACGGGACATTTCACGCAGGTTACGAGCGATAGCTTCTGACTGCCCACGCTCTTCTGCTCCCACACCCGGATACGCGCCCGGAGTATCAATCAAAGTGATGATTGGCAGTTTGAAACGCTCTGCCATTTCCATCAATCGCAGAGCCTTGCGATACCCTTCTGGAGAAGGCATACCAAAGTTACGACGGATCTTTTCTTTTGTCTCACGACCCTTTTGATGCCCAATCACCATCACCGGACGACCATTAATACGCGCCAATCCACCAACTATCGCTTTGTCATCTGCATAAGCACGATCACCAGACAATTCTTCAAAATCAGTAAAAATGTGCTGAATATAATCCAGTGTATAGGGACGAAGGGGATGACGTGAAAGCTGGGAAACCTGCCATGCTCCCAGATCAGAGAAAATTTTGCGGGTCAGCTCTACGCTTTTTTCCCGCAGACGCTGGACTTCTTCATCCAGATTGATATCTAGCTTTTCGTCTTGACGGCTAACTGCGGTGAGCGAATCAATTTTCGCTTCCAGCTCGGCAATCGGCTGTTCAAAATCCAGAAAATTCAGAATCATAACGTTCCTATTTTAGTCAAATTCTAATTCTACCTGCTCGCTACCCAGCAGAGTTCGTAGATCTGTCAAAAGGGTATCCGTTGGAGTTACCCGCCATGTTGCCCCGAATCGTAAACGGGCACGGGCATCCACCCGCTGGTAATAAAGATGAACCGGTATCGTACCTGAACGGTGTGGCTCCAATGTTCCACGGAGACGGTTCAATAATTGTTCATCAATTTGCCTATCTGACAACGAGATAGCAAGCCCACGTGCAAATTTTTCACGGGCCTCACTGATATCCATTAATTCCCGGACTGTCATTTTAAGCCCACCACTGAAGTCATCAAAGCTGACTTGTCCGGTTGCGATTAAAATTTTGTCCTTCTCCAGCAAGTGCTGATATCTTTCCAGGGCATCAGAGAACAGCATGACTTCCAGCCGCCCTGAGCGATCATCCAATGTGCAGATACCAATACGATTACCCCGTTTGGTCGTTACAATTTTGGATGCCAGCACCAAACCTACCACAGTTGTAACTTGCCCACGAGGTGTTGGATTCACATCTTTTAGACGTAATCCATTTGTATATCGTTCAATCTCTTTTAAATAACCGGTGATCGGATGACCGGTCAAATATAACCCCAGAGTCTCTCGCTCACCATCCAATACCACCTGATCCGGCCATTTTGGTGTACTGGCATATGAACTCTCAACCTGTTCAGGTTCTTCCGCCAGCACGCCAAACATATCCGTTTGCCCAGTGGCTTCGGCCTTGGCATGTTGATCCGCTGCTTTCAGAGCATCTTCCAGTGAGGACATTAAGGCTGCACGGTGTGGCCCTAGCCTATCGAATGCCCCTGACATAATCAGTTTTTCCATCACCCGGCGGTTCAGTTTTTTGATATCAACACGGGCACACAGTTCAAACAGTTCCTTAAAATGTCCACCTTTCTGACGAGATTCAATAATGGCTTCAATCGGTCCTTCACCAACACCTTTGATCGCGCCAATGCCATAAACAATTTCGCCTTCATCATTGACGTGAAAATGGTATAAACCGCTATTAATATCAGGAGGCAGAACTTTCAAACCCATACGCCAGCATTCATCCACCAGGCCAACGACTTTCTCGGTATTATCCATATCAGCTGTCATTACAGCAGCCATGAATTCTGCCGGATAATGGGCTTTTAGCCATAATGTCTGATAAGAAACCAACGCATAGGCAGCAGAGTGAGATTTGTTAAAGCCATAACCTGCGAATTTCTCCACTAAATCGAAGATTCTCATTGCAAGTTCGCCATTTATTCCCTGTTTTACCGCGCCATCTTCAAATACTGAACGCTGTTTAGCCATTTCCTCCGGTTTTTTCTTCCCCATCGCACGGCGTAGCATATCTGCACCACCGAGGGTATAACCTGCCAATACTTGAGCAATCTGCATCACCTGTTCCTGATACAAGATGATGCCATAGGTTGGTTCCAATACAGGCTTTAAGGACTCATGTTGCCATTCGACATCCGGATAAGAAATTTCTTCCCGCCCATGTTTACGGTCAATAAAGTTATCCACCATGCCTGATTGCAGTGGCCCAGGACGGAACAGCGCTACCAGAGCGATCATGTCTTCAAAACAGTCGGGGCGCAAACGCTTGATCAAATCTTTCATGCCACGGGATTCAAGCTGAAACACAGCCGTTGTTTCAGAACGTTGCAGCATGTCAAAACTTTTCTGGTCATCCAATGGAATTGCCGCAATATCAATCGGTTCCAGATTTTTCTTGGCGCGACGTGCATTTACCATCTCAAGTGCCCAGTTGATGATGGTTAATGTTCTCAGTCCGAGGAAATCAAACTTCACCAATCCGGCATATTCCACGTCATTTTTATCAAACTGGGTAACCGGGTTCTGACCTTCTGGATCACAGTAAATAGGAGCAAAATCAGTGATTTTAGTCGGTGCAATAACTACCCCGCCCGCATGTTTACCTGCGTTACGAGTTACCCCTTCCAATTTACGCGCCATGTCAATCAGCGCTTTGACTTCTTCATCCGCTTCGTAAATTTCAGGTAACTGAGGCTCTGCCACAAATGCCTTTTCCAGTGTCATTCCCGGATCAGGAGGAACCAGCTTTGATATTCGATCAACAAAACCATAGGGATGCCCAAGTACTCGCCCAACGTCACGAATTACTGCTTTTGCCGCCATCGTACCAAAAGTGATGATCTGTGACACAGCATCCCGTCCGTACATATCAGCAACGTGTTCAATAACCTGATCGCGTTTTTCCATACAGAAATCGACGTCAAAGTCAGGCATGGAAATACGCTCTGGGTTAAGGAAACGTTCGAACAGTAAGTCAAATTCAAGTGGATCGAGATCAGTAATTTTCAGAGCATAAGCGACAAGAGAACCCGCACCAGAACCACGCCCAGGGCCTACTGGTACACCGTTATCTTTCGACCACTGGATAAATTCCATTACGATCAGGAAATAGCCTGGAAAGCCCATCTGGTTGATCACTTTCAACTCAATATCCAGGCGCTCATCATATTCTATGCGCTTTTCTGCCCTGATTGCCGGATCAGGATAAAGGAATGCTAAACGCTGCTCTAAACCCTGTTTTGATTTTTCAATCAGATAGTCTTCCGTGCTCATCCCCCCTGTCGGGAACTTTGGCAAGAAATATTCACCAAGACGGATCGTAACATTACAGCGTTTCGCAATTTCTACGCTATTTGCTAATGCTTCAGGGATGTCAGAAAAAAGCTCACACATCTCCTGCTCACTGCGCAGATATTGCTGGGGACTGTAATTTTTCGGGCGCTTGGGATCAGAGAGTGTATAGCCGTCATGAATGGCAACTCGAATTTCATGAGCTTCAAAATCTTCACTTTCCAGAAAACAGACATCATTAGTTGCTACAATCGGCAGATTTTTTTCTGCCGCTAATTCAACAGCGGCATGCAGATAAGTCTCTTCATCCTGACGTCCGGTGCGGATGAGTTCCAGATAGTAGCAATCTGGAAAGTGTTCCTGATAAAAATCAAGGCATTGTTCAACTAACACATGATTGCCACGCAGCAAAAACTTGCCGACATCGCCCATACGTCCGCCAGACAACAATATTAGTCCCGCTTTATATTTTACCAGCCACTCTTGTTTGATGGTTGGGCCAATTGCGCCATAGCCTTTCTGATAGGCTTCGGAAATCAGTAAGGTCAGATTCTGATAACCTTCATTATTACGGGCCAGAATGGTCAGATGGGCATATTCATCACCCAATTGATCACTTTCCATGTAGAAATCAGCCCCAATAATGGGTTTAATACCTGCACTATGAGCACTGCCATAGAATTTCACCAGACCACACAGATTAGTAAAATCCGTGATTGCAAGTGCAGGCATACCCAGTTCAGCCACTTTTTTTATCAGTGGTCCTGTTTTGGCTAAGCCATCAATCATTGAATAATCGCTATGAACACGCAAGTGCACAAAACGTGGTTCGGTCATAATCTGCTCAGATAATTATTCCAGATTTTATCCAAAAGCCAGCGCACGTTTGACTGGCGCAAAACTTCTACGATGGTGTTCCGTCGCTCCCAACAAAGACAGTTTTTCCAAATGCAGAGCGGTGGGATAACCTTTGTGTTTCGCAAAGCCGTACTCAGGGAACTGTTTATCCAGTTCAGTCATTTCCCTGTCTCGTGTTACTTTTGCCAAAATAGAAGCGGCACTGATTTCCGCTACCAGGCTATCCCCTTTGACTACCGGCTGTGCTGACATCGATAATACAGGGCAACGATTTCCATCAATCAAAACATAATCAGGCTGAATAGCCAGACCTGCAACAGCCCGCTGCATAGCAAGCATTGTGGCATGAAGGATATTAAGCTGGTCAATTTCTTCTGGCTCAGCGCGACCAAGGCTCCAACACAACGCTTTTTCTTTGATTTCCAAATAAAGCGCTTCCCGACGTTTTTCTGTCAGTTTTTTCGAATCCATCAAGCCTGCAATGGGGTTAGCAGGATCAAGAATAACTGCCGCAGTCACCACCGCACCTACTAACGGGCCACGACCAACTTCATCAACACCGGCAATCAAATTCGCCTGAGGATAAACAAAATTCATTATCTTCTCGCTAACTCCAGTACCGCCTGTGCCGCCTGCTCATCAGCATCACAACGAATACTTTCATGCAAATGCAGGAAGGTCTGTTTCAACGCTTCCACCTCAATACCACCACACAAGAGCGGCAGCAATGCCTCTGACAGCGCTTTTGGCTCGCATTCATCCTGTAGTAACTCTTTGACTAACTCTTTACCTGCCAACAAATTAGGCAAGGAGACATAGGGTGTTTTCACCAAGCGTTTTGCCAACCAATATGTAAGAGGTTTCATTCTATAGCCCACGACCATTGGGCACTTAGCCAGCATACATTCCAATGCTGCTGTACCGGATGCCAGTAAAGCCGCATCGCTGGCAATCATTGCTTCACGAGCTTTACCATCTAATAAATGAATGGATAATTCCGGTGCAATTTCATCTTTTATACGCTGAAATTGCTCACGCCGGTTGGCATTTACCAATGGAACTAATACATGCAAATCAGGCAAATCCTCCCTTAGCAATTGTACAGTTCTGAGAAAATCGGCACTCAGCATTTCTACTTCGGCATGGCGACTACCCGGCAGAAGCGCCAGGCAATGAGCACCTAATGGAATATCTAACGTTTCCCTGGCGGCAATTTTATCGGTTTGCAGCGGCATTGCATCTGCCATTGTATGCCCAATAAATCGGCATGGAACATTAAATCGATCATAGAACGCTTTTTCAAACGGCAAAAATGCCAGTACCAGATCTGTCGCACGACCAATTTTGAACACCCGTCTCTGACGCCATGCCCATACCGATGGGCTGACGTAATGGATAGTTCTGATCCCTTGCTGTTTCAGTCGGCCTTCCAAGGTGATATTGAAATCAGGAGCATCAATGCCAATAAAAACATCTGGTTTCAGCTCAGTAAAACGCGTCGTTAAATCTTTACGAATTTCCAACAAACGGGACAAACGCCCTAAAACCTCAACGATCCCCATGACCGCCAGTTCTTCCATCTCATACCAGACTTCACAACCTTCGGCTTGCATAAGAGGGCCTGCGACACCCACAAAACGGGCATCAGGGATTTTAGCTTTCAATGCGCGGATCAGTGCCGCACCAAGGATATCACCAGATGTTTCTCCGGCGACTAAGCCAATTATCAGTGGACGTTGATTATTGGCAGAAGAAAAGGTAGTCAAAGGAGTGTCCTTCATCTACTTAACGAATGATGCCACGGCTGGATTTTGCTGAACTCGCCAGAAAATCACTGAATACTTTCACATGTGGGTTGTTTACAGCCTGAATTTCAATTTCTTTTCTGGCTTCTTCCAAGGTTTTTCCACTACGATAAAGTTCCTTATACGCATTACGGATAGCGTGCAGCGATTCTTTATCAAATCCACGACGTTTCAGGCCTTCAATATTCAAACCAAAAGGCGTGGCATGGTTACCCTGTGCAATAACATAAGGAGGCACGTCCTGAGCAACGCCGGAACACCCTCCCACCATAACATGGGAACCAATTTGACAAAATTGATGAACTGCCGTCATTCCACCGATGATCACGTAATCACCAAGAATAACATGCCCCCCCAATGTACCGTTATTAGCAATGATACAACGATCACCGACAATACAGTCATGAGCAATATGGGCATTAATCATCAGCAAATTATCACTGCCAACTTTGGTTACACCACCACCCTGGACAGTGCCACGGTGAATCGACACGCTTTCGCGGATACAGTTACGATCACCGATTTCAACACGAGTGGGTTCACCCTGATATTTGAGGTCCTGATTGGCTTCACCAATTGACGCAAATTGATAAATCTGGTTATCACGACCAATCTTAGTTATCCCGTTGATCACAATATGGGATTTCAGTTCAGTCCCTTCACCAATTTCTACTTGCGAACCGATATAACAAAATGGGCCAATGTGAACATTGGCACCAATAACAGCGCCTTCTTCAACAATGGAAGAAGGGTGGATAGTAGCAGTCAGATCAATCATGCATTAAGCCTCACGGCGGCGGGCACACATCATTTCAGCTTCGCAAGCCACTTCTCCATCGACTTTTGCTACACCTCTGAAACGCGCAACACCACGGCGTTCTTTAATAAATTCTACTTCCAAAATCATCTGGTCACCCGGCAAAACTGGTCGTTTAAAACGTGCGCCATCAATAGCTGCAAAGTAATACAATTCTCCTGGCTTCAGTGTACCAACACTTTTGAATGCCAGAATTCCAGTTGCCTGGGCCATTGCTTCAAGGATCAATACACCAGGAAAAACCGGCTTACCTGGGAAATGCCCCTGAAAGAATGGCTCATTAAACGTTACATTTTTAACTGCTCGTAGAAACTTACCTTCTTCAAAATCCAGGACACGATCTACCAGCAAAAAAGGGTAGCGGTGAGGTAGTAAATCCAAAATTTCTTCAATTTGCAGAGTATGATTATCACTCATCTAAATACTCTTCCTGTCTATATTCCAATCGTAGTATCAAAAAATGTGTTATTAAATAATATCGTCAAAACATACAGCATTAACGACACGGCCTGCGTCAACCCCCGGAGGAGTTATCAGACAGGCCGCAAAAATAAAAGCATAACCAAAACGGTTGTATGATTACTTGCTGTCACCTTCAAGCTGGCGTTCCACAGATTTAAGCCGCTTATTCATTTCATTAATATTCATTACCAAAGCAGCTGTCTTACGCCAAACTTTATTCTGTTGTACTGGCATACCAGATGAATATACACCCGGCTCAGTAATAGGGCGTATCACCATGCTCATACCAGTCACAGTTACTTTATCACAGATTTCCATATGTCCGTTTATGACACTGGCTCCACCAATCATACAATAACGACCAATTTTCAGGCTCCCCGCCATAATGACACCACCCGCTATTGCAGTGTTATCACCAATTGTGACGTTGTGAGCAATTTGGCATTGGTTGTCAATGATAACACCATTACCGATAACAGTGTTATCCAGAGCACCACGATCTATAGTAGTACAGGAACCTATTTCAACACGATCACCAATCATTACCGTGCCTAACTGAGGGATTTTAATCCAATTACCGCGATCATTGGCATAACCAAAACCATCAGAGCCTATAACAGCTCCTGACTGAATGAGGCATTGTTCACCGATTTCAACATTGTGGTACACAGAAACATTGGCCCAAAGGCGAGTTTCTGTACCAATACGCACATTTTTGCCAATAAAACAACCTGCACCAATGATAACGTTATCACCAAGCACAACACCTGATTCGATAACTGCATTTGCCCCAATTGCAACATTTCTGCCCAATGTTGCTTCTGGAGAAATCACTGCTGATGAATGGATATCCTGTGCGGGTCGTGGCGTCGTATCCATGATTTGCGCCATACGTGCATAGGCAAGATAAGGATTATCAACCACCAACGCTGGAATCTTACAATAAGGTAAATCGGCTTCGCGCAGCACAACAGCAGCAGCCTGACACTCTGCAAGTTTCTCGGTGTAACGGCTATCCGATAAAAATGTAATTTGTTCGCTATTTGCTGAATACATAGGGGCAATACCAGTGACGACGATATTGCCATCACCATGCAATTGCGCATTCAACTGCTGAGCAAGGTCAGCCAATCGAATTGAAACCATTTATTTATTTAACCTGCTTCAATACTTCTGAGGTAATATCTTTGCCAGATGCAGCATATACTGCAGTACTTGCATCAAGAACAAGGTCATAACCTTCTTTACCTGCAACCACTTTGACTGCATCCTGAATTCGGCCCAAGAGCTTGTTACGTTCTTCCATTTGACGACGACGGTTATCATTTTCAAAAGCCTGTGCTTTTTGTGCAAATTCATTACGTTTAGTCAGCACTTCCTTTTCTAATTTTTCGCGCTCACTTGCCTTCATGGTTGAACCATCACGCTGCAATTTTTGGAGCTGAGACTGCAAGTCGGATTCCATGCGCTGCAAATCAGATGCTCGGCCTTTAAATTCGTTTTCCAACTGTTTTGCAACAGCTTCATGAGCAGGCAGTTGTTGGAATATTTCACCAACATTCACGATAGCGATTTTTTCTGCCGCCTGAACACCAGCAGAAAAAGCTAATGCGATACCAAGGCTTGCTGCACACAGTACTTTCTTCACGATAAACTCCTTTGACTTACGCTATTGACATGTTGGGATATTTATAATCGCCTTATTTAATAATAAGGCGATTTTCCACCAAGAACGATTGATTTTTACCAGGTTCCACCAATATTAAACTGGAATTGCTCTGTTCTATCCCCTTTATAATCTTTGATTGGCTGAGCATAAGAGAACGTTAGAGGTCCCAATGGTGATAACCATTGCAACGCAATACCAGTAGAAACACGGACATTATTCGGTTTGCTGTAATCAGGTAAGCCAGCGTAATTGCTCCAGTTGGTATCCCATACTGTTCCTGCATCTACAAACAGAGACGTCCGCACAGAGTTAGAATATTTTGCATCCAGGAAAGGCGTCGGCGTAATCAGTTCGAAACTGGCAACTGCTGTTGCGTTACCACCTACTGCATCCTGAGACACTCCCCTGCTATCAACTTCAGGCAGACCACCTTTCCCTTTTTTGAAATAAACTGCTTTTGGACCAATATTATTGGGGCGGAAACCTCGAACACTAGTGGAACCACCAGCATAGAAGTTTTCATAGAATGGCATTTCCTTACCACCGAAACCGCTACCATAGCCCAGACGAGCACGTCCCATTATGACCCATGAATGATCATCATCAATAGGGTAATAACCCGCAGAGTTCAGAGTAACTTTATAGAATTGGTTATCTGAGCCAGGCACAGTGATTCTCGTATCTAACCCTGCTTTAAGCCCGGAAGTCGGGAAGAAACCACGGTCAAGGCTATTGTAATTCCAGCCAACTGTCAGCATAAAGTCATTGGCATCAAACTTGACCTTATCCGTAAAACCCGGATCTTTGTTCATTTTCTTCATGTAACGCCACATAGCCAACTGAGGACGTATATTAGACAATGAGTTATGAACATAGCCTAATCTGAAGAATAACGAGTTATTTTCATTCAGCGGAATACCAAAAGAACCATCTGTACCGTATGATTTGTTGGTATAGTTAGAAAGAGAGGCATCATCAGCACGAAAATCATTATAAAACAGCCGCCCCCCCAGACTCACACCGTTAACAGTGAAGTAAGGGTTCGTAAAGGACAAATCCGCCGACGTTGAGTAATCATTCTTGCTGGCATTGATCCCCACGGCATTACCTGTTCCTAGCCAGTTATCCTGCTGAACACCGATCTGGAAACTCATCCCACTTTCAGTACCGAAACCAATCCCAAAGTTCATGGAGCCTGTATTACGCTCTTTAACTTTATAAACCACATCAACCTGGTCAGGGCTGCCCGGTACACGTTCTGTTGCAACATCAACCGTTTCAAAATAGCCCAATCGATTGAGGCGTTCTTTTCCGTACTCAACCAGATCATTACCCAACCATGCCCCTTCCATCTGACGCATTTCACGGCGTAATACGGAGTCTTTACTGGTGTCATTACCAGTGAAACGTATGTTACGGACGTAGAAACGGTGACCTGCATCTACGTTGACATGGAGTTTCACAGTTTTGTCTGCATCATTGATTTCAGGTTGTGTCATGACACGAGGATAGGCGTAACCATAGCGGCCAAGAAGATATTTGATCGCCATTTCCATATGGGTTACCCCAGTTCCATTATACAATGAACCAGGTTTAATATTAGTCAGTTTCGTTATTTCAGATTGGTATCCTGCCAAATTACCATTTACATCAACACCTGAGATTTTATATTGATCCCCTTCCGTGATGTTAATAGTGATATAAATCCCTTTTTTATCGGGTGTCAGATTGACTTGAGTCGAATCAATGTTGAAACGAGCATAACCCCTGTCAAGATAGAAACTACGCAGTTTTTCAAGATCGCCTTCTAACTCCTGTTTTTGATATTTCTGATTAGCTGTCAGATTCCACCATGGAACATCGTCCCTGAGTTGGAAATTATCGAGCAATTCATTAGTAGAAAAGGTCTTATTGCCAACAATATTAATCTGCTGAATTTTGGCAGAAATACCTTCGGAAAAGACAAGTTTCAGATCGACACGATTACGGGGAAGGGGTGTGACAACGGCTTTTACTGTGGCACTGTATTTACCAACACTATAGTAGAAATCTTCCAGCCCCTTTTCGATATTTGACAGCATAGTGCGGTCAAGGGCTTCACCAACACGAACACGAGAGGCCTCAAGGTTTTTCTTGAGCATGTCATCTTTCACCGCTTTGTTACCGGAAAAAGTGATGCTGGCGATGGTTGGCCGTTCTTTTACCTGAACAACCAGTGAATTGCCATCACGCAAGACACGAACATCTTCAAAATTTCCAGTCGCGAACAAGGCGTGGATCGCGCGACTGATATCCCCGTCGCTGACTGTATCACCTACGCGAACAGGCATATTCAATAATGCTGCACCAACGGTGACACGTTGAAGACCCTCAAAATGAATGTCCCGAACTATGAATCCGTCTGAACCGTATGCAGTGGCGCTGCCGAACAGCAGCGACGCTATGAGCAACTTTTTCATCGCCATCGTTGTTATGCGTTTTCCTAACTGGTCTCCCACCTTAAAAGCGGGAGAAATCATTGAAAAGTGCAAGCCCCATTAATAACACCAGCAATATAGCACCAATGCGATAACTGAAGTCTTGTACACGCTCGGAGACCGGCCCTCCCTTGATTTTCTCGATAGCAAGGAAAAGCAGGTGTCCACCATCTAGTACAGGTAATGGGAACAAGTTAATGATCCCAAGATTGACGCTGATTAGCGCCAAAAACATCAAATAATACACCAAGCCAGAATCAGCCGATACACCAGCTCCCTTGGCTATGGAAATAGGGCCGCTAAGGTTATTGAGTTTTACATCTCCAACAATCAATTTGCCAATCATATTGACGGTCAGCTTCATCAATTGCCAGGTTTTATCCCCTGCCTCATAAAAAGCATAGAATGGCCCATATTGTTGAACTGTTTTGTATTCATCTGCCAGGGGAATGATTTTAAATTCGATACCAGCAAAACCTATTTCACGTCCATCGGAAAGCTTTTTAGCAGTTGGAGTCAATGATAAAGTGATCATGCTGCCAGCTCTCGCAACGTCTAATTTTAGAGAAATATTTGGATTTTTCCTGACATAAGATGCAAAACTGTGCCAAACATCTATATCCTGATCATTGACTTTAACGATCCTGTCCCCATTTTGTAAACCCGCTTTTTCGGCTGCCGAACCAGGATGGATTTTATCCACCTGAGAACTGGGATGTGGAATAACAGGCATAATTCCTAAAGATAGCAAGATATCCTGTTTGGATGGATCAAATGCCCAATGTCGCAAATCCAGTGTTTTTTGAATAGCATCAGAAGAGTCCATTGGTGCTACACTCACCTCAACGGAGGATTCACCAACTTGACTCACTAACGCCAGCCTTGCTGAGTTCCAATCAGGAGTTTCGATACCATCAACCGCTTTTAGTTCCATTCCGGGCAAAATATTTGCCTGCGCCGCTATAGAATCGGGTTTAATATCCAAAACCACCGGGCGTACCGAAGGCACACCAATCACAAAAACCAACCAATAAGCGACAACAGCCAGAATAAAGTTTGCGATTGGGCCTGCGCTGACAACTGCCGCACGCTGACCGATGGTCTTGTTGTTGAATGCCATATGACGACGTTCAGGAGCAACAGTTTCAACCCTTTCATCAAGCATTTTGACGTATCCGCCCAAAGGAATAAGGGCAATAACGTATTCGGTTCCCTGTTTATCTGTACGACGCCAAAGTGCTTTACCAAACCCAATGGAAAAACGCTCAACGTAAATACCACATCGTCTGGCCACCCAAAAGTGACCAAACTCATGCACTGTGATAAGCACACCCAATGCAACAATAAATGCAGCCAGATTCCAGAGAATATCCATTAATGTACCTTCAGAGACCAAAGCCAGAAGAAATTAACATTACCAGTCCTGCAAAAACAGGAACCGCCGCAGTCAAACTATCTACCCTATCCATCACACCTCCATGTCCTGGGATCAACTGACTGCTGTCTTTAATTCCTGATTCTCGCTTGAACATACTTTCGGTGAGGTCACCGAAAACAGATGCAATAACAACAACGGCGGAAATCAACAATAAGTTCTCAGGCATAACAGGCATTGGGGCAAATTTACTGAACAGCCATGATATAAACGCAGCAGTCAACAATCCACCAGCCAGCCCTTCAAGCGTTTTGCCCGGAGACACCTTAGGTGCCATTTTATGTTTACCTAATGTACGCCCGAAAATGTAAGCCCCCGAATCAGCGGCCCACACCAGTAACATCACATACAACAGCCACCACGCACCGTGATAAGTATTATTTTCATATCCTTGGGTACGCAACACCATCATTCCACAATAAAATGGCACAATTGTCAGAAAACCAAATGACATACGCAGTGTAACGGAGGATTTCCAAATAGAAGCTGAAGCAGGGTAAGCAATCACTAATAAAATAGCCGCAGCCCACCAGAGCATTCCTGCCCACAATAGATATACAATTTGTGGTTTTTCAATAAGGTGAGTAAGATCTGCCAAAGAGTATTGCAAGACCAGCAACCCCACAGTACACAACACTGCCAGAGTAACACGTTTAGTCTGTGTCAATAATCCGGCAAATTGCCCCCATTCCCATGCAGCAAGTGCTGAAACTGCAATAACAACCAACCCAAATCCTGAGGGGGGAAGTAAAAACAGAGCTGCAATAACAAGTGGAATTAATACTAACGTAGTTAAAAGACGGTACTTCAGCAAGTTCTCCTCCTATGATCCCACTTCGGCATCGTCTGGTGTTCCGCCAAATCGGCGTTCTCGTTTGGCAAAGGCATGAATAGCACCTTCAAAAGCTGTTTCATCAAAATCAGGCCAAAGTATATCGGTAAAATATAATTCTGCATAAGCGATCTGCCATAACAGGAAATTACTGATACGATGTTCACCTCCTGTCCTGATCACTAAATCAACTTCAGGCTGTTGACTCAAGTTCATGAAACTACTGACTGTTGCTTCGGTAATTTCCTCAGGATGAAGCTGATTTACTCTGACTTTCTCAGCAATCTGCTTAACACTCTGAACCAAATCCCAACGGCCTCCATAATTGGCGGCGATATTAAGCTGCAATCCGGTATTGTCCGCCGTCAATTCCACTGAACGGCCGATACGTTCCTGTAACCGTGGGCTAAACCGACTGATATCACCAATAACAGATAATTTCACATTGTGCTTATGTAAGCTCTTCACTTCATTATCAAGGGCAAAAACAAACAGTTCCATCAATGAACTGACTTCTTGTTGTGGACGATTCCAGTTTTCACTACTGAAAGCATATAATGTCAGTGATTCGATATTATTCTTAACCGAAAAGCTCACAGCGCTTCGTACAGCTTTAATTCCAGCACGATGACCAAAAACTCTTAATTTCCCACGCTTTTTTGCCCAGCGACCATTACCATCCATAATAATAGCAACGTGTCTGGGTAACGTTAGCGATGAGCCACAATCACTAGGCGATATCACTCAAACTAATCCTTAAATAACTAAGCTGACTTCTTGTGCTTCAAGAACTTTCACACATGAAAAAGCCGTGTTAATGATCACCACGGCTATTTCTGGCATAAACCCGAATGAAAGCCTTTATCTCTGATATACCCTTAATCTCTTAAGCTGTTTCTTTCGTTGTTGACTGTGCAACAACTCAGAATCTATTGGGTATATACGCCCACAAAAACGTATGCCAAATATCAAACTGGTTATTATAACAACTATGATTTACCTGCGAACTATATCATTTGACCAAACGCAAACAAACATATACTTATCAGCAAAATTCGCTATTTAGCAAAGGCTTTGATTTCCTCTTTCGCTAAAGTTCTCGCTATATTATCGATTTCTAAGACCTCTTCGATGCTTTGAGGTTCAGATAAATTTAATTTTTCAACTACCTGCCGATTCACCATAGCAATATCAGTAAAACAAATTCTATTCTGTAAAAAAGCACTAACGGTTTCTTCATTAGCTGCATTCAATGCTGTTGTTGCAGCCTGTCCTTCATGACATGCATCAATTGCCAATTTAAGGCATGGGTAGCGGTGATAGTCCAACACTTCAAAAGTGAGTGTACTGAGTTCAGTAAAATCCAGTGGTTTCGCACCGGATATAATGCGATTAGGATAGGCCATGCCATAAGCTATCGGAGTACACATATCCTGTGTTCCCAATTGCGCAATGATACTGCCATCATGGTAACGAACCATTGAGTGGATCACTGATTGCGGATGCAACAGTACTTCCATTTCATCAGCAGAAGCATTAAACAGATTACGGGCTTCAATATATTCCAACCCTTTATTCATCATTGTTGCAGAGTCAACGGAAATTTTACGCCCCATTGACCAGATGGGGTGAGCACAGGCCTCATCAGGTGTGACATAGGGTAATTTATCCAAGGAGGTTTTGCGGAATGGCCCACCGGAGCCCGTCAAAATAATGCTGGAGATACCATGCTCTTTTAAATTCGCAGTGCCGAGGTTATGTTGCACTGATTCAGGCAAACTTTGGAAAATAGCATTATGTTCGCTATCAATCGGTAATAATTGCGCTTTATATTGGCTAACCGCCTCCATAAACAGGCGGCCACTAGTAATAAGAGATTCTTTGTTAGCGAGTAGAACTTGCTTACCCTTGCGAATCGCGGCCAGTGTTGGCAATAACCCGGCGACACCAACAATAGCAGACATGACTTGATCGACCTCTTCCAGTGCTGCTAAATCACAAATGGCATCTTTTCCAGACAGGACTTCGACCTGACTGCCTTGTTCCTGCAATAAACTCCGTAATTCTGTTGCTGAATATTCATCTGCCATTGCGGCATATAGAGGCCGAAACTCCAGACATTGTTGTGCCATGAGTTCACTATTTTTCCCGGCAATTAGTGCCACAACTCGGAATTTATCTGGGTTATTTCTGACAACTGAGAGTGTACTTTTCCCGACGGACCCCGTTGAACCGAGGATAGTTAAGCGTTTCATTTTTATACTCTAAGTATTCTACTGACATAAAATCGCAATAGTTTGATCTGTCCTGATCGCCATGTCCATTGCTTGAGAAAGAAATGTGATACGAAATGGAAAATATTAATAATATTTAAATAATAAGATCAACGCCGCAGGGCTGCGGCGTTGATTCGAGAAGTGGCAATTAGAAATCCATCAACTCAGCTTCTTTATTTGCCAACGCTTCATCAATCTTTTTGATGAAACTATCAGTCAGTTTCTGAATGTCGTCCTGTGAACGACGTTCTTCATCTTCACTAATTTCTTTATCTTTCAGCAGTGCTTTAACCTTATCGTTAGCATCACGGCGTATATTACGAATGGACACACGGCCTTGTTCTGCATCACCACGAACGACCTTGATCAAATCCTTACGACGCTCTTCAGTCAGTGGTGGCAGAGGGACGCGAATGATAGTTCCAGCGGAAGATGGGTTTAACCCCAGATCAGAAGCCATAATCGCTTTTTCAACAGCTGCGGTCATAGAACGATCAAATACCGTGATCGCTAAAGTACGTGCATCTTCGGCAACAACGTTCGCGATCTGACGCAATGGCGTTGCCGCGCCGTAATATTCAACGCTGATACCATCCAACAGGCTAGGAGAAGCACGGCCAGTACGCACCTTGCTGATTTGGTTTTTCAGTGCTTCGACGCTTTTTTCCATGCGGTCTTGTGCGTCTTTTTTGATTTCATTAATCACGTTATAAACCCTTGGGAGCTGGTTATGTTCTAGACCATAAATATTAACATGATATTCTATGGCCCTGTGTCATTAAATTCGGCACATCAGGACACTGATCATACCGTCAAATTTCACCAATGTCTCTGAATACGGGAAGTGATAAATCCGATCGTGATAAATCAGCCGTGAGAAATCAACGTACCTTCACTTTCCCCCATGACAACACGACGAAGTGCGCCTGGTTTGTTCATATTAAAAACACGAATTGGCAGGTTATGGTCACGGGCCAGCGTAAAGGCGGCAAGATCCATGACTTTCAATTCACGCTCCAAGACTTCCTGATAAGCCAGCTTATTATAGAGAACCGCTTCAGGATCTTTTGTAGGATCAGCAGAATAGACCCCGTCAACTTTGGTTGCTTTTAACACAACATCCGCTTCAATTTCAATGCCACGCAAGCAAGCCGCGGAATCTGTCGTAAAGAACGGGTTGCCAGTACCTGCCGAGAAAATAACAACACGACCGTGACGCAGTAAGCTGATAGCTTCAGCCCAACTATAGTTGTCACATACGCCATTCAGCGGGATAGCGGACATCAAACGGGCGTTCACATAGGCGCGATGTAAGGCATCACGCATCGCCAGACCGTTCATCACAGTCGCCAACATGCCCATGTGATCGCCGACTACACGGTTCATTCCTGCTTCAGCCAACCCGGCTCCACGAAACAGGTTACCTCCGCCAATAACGACACCGACCTGAATACCCAACTCAACCAGTTCTTTGATTTCCTGAGCCATGCGGTCTAAGACGCTGGCATCGATACCAAAACCTTCTGCGCCTTGCAGGGCTTCTCCACTGAGCTTAAGCAGGATTCTCTGATATACGGGTTTTGCATTGGTTGCCATGGTGTTCAGTCCTAAGCAGATAAGGATTATTGGGGATTACTACGGTTTATTCAATGACTACACATCCACGCTATGCAGCCAGATGTAAAATTCATCTTTAAATAAAACAGAACCGCCAATCGGCGGCTCCGTTTAAACAATTAAGACTGTTTGCTCATTGCAGCAACTTCTGCTGCGAAATCAGCTTCAACTTTCTCAATGCCTTCGCCCACTTCGAAGCGAATAAAGTCGATAACTTTAGCATTGTTTTCTTTCAGCAGAGCACCAACAGTTTTGCTTGGGTCCATCACGAAGTTCTGACCAGTCAGAGAGATTTCGCCGGTGAATTTGTTCATACGGCCAGAAACCATTTTCTCTGCGATTTCGCGTGGCTTGCCAGACTGCATTGCGATGTCTAGCTGGATCTGATGCTCACGCTCAACAACGTCAGCAGGAACGTCAGTTGGGTTTACATATTCTGGTTTGCTTGCAGCAACGTGCATTGCGATGTGTTTGATCAGCTCTTCGTTTGCGCCTTCAGCAGCAACCAGAACGCCGATACGAGCACCGTGCAGGTAAGAACCTACCGCTTCACCTTCCAGAATAGCAACGCGACGGATATTGATGTTTTCACCGATTTTCGCGACCAGAGTAGTGCGCTGTTCTTCAAATTTAGCTTTCAGTGCATCAATGTCAGCGTTTTTGTCAGCCATAACAGAAGCAATCACTTCTTTACCGAATGCCAGGAAGCCTGAATCTTTAGCAACGAAGTCGGTTTCACAGTTCAGTTCAACGATACCTGCGAATTTAGCATCAGATGAAACTTCAACCAGGATAACGCCTTCAGCCGCAACACGGCCTGCTTTTTTAGCTGCTTTTGCCTGACCTGATTTACGCATGTTATCGATAGCCAGCTCGATATCACCATTTGCTTCAACCAGTGCTTTTTTACATTCCATCATGCCTGCGCCAGTACGCTCACGCAGTTCTTTTACCAGAGCAGCGGTAATGTCAGCCATTTGTTTTATTCCTCGATGTGTCTCGCGGGAAGATAAGATTCCGCGGGGAAAGTTATCAGATAATAGTTCTATATCAGATAAGTAAAGGGGGCCATAATAGGCCCCCTAACCAATATATTTCAATACCTGGTCAATAAGGGGCTCAAGAACGAGCATGCCTTATTATTCAGCGTCTACAAGACCTTCTTCAGCCTGAACAGCCAGATCTTGTGAACGGCCTTCACGAACAGCAGTAGCCGCAGCGTTCAGGTACAGTTTTACTGCACGGATTGCATCGTCGTTACCAGGGATGATGAAATCAACACCGTCTGGATCAGAGTTAGTATCAACAACAGCAAATACTGGGATACCCAGGTTGTTTGCTTCTTTGATAGCAATGTGTTCGTGTTCAGCATCGATAACAAACAGAGCATCAGGCAGGCCGCCCATGTCTTTGATACCGCCCAGGCTGTTTTCCAGCTTGCCAAGTTCACGAGAACGCATCAGCGCTTCTTTCTTGGTCAGCTTGTCAAAAGTACCGTCCTGAGATTGAACTTCCAGATCTTTCAGACGCTTGATTGACTGACGAACAGTTTTCCAGTTGGTCAGCATACCACCTAACCAACGGTGGTTAACAAAGTATTGGTCACAGCTCAGTGCTGCTTCTTTTACTGCTTCGCTTGCAGCACGCTTGGTGCCAACAAACAGAATCTTGCCTTTACGGGAAGCAATTTTGTTCAATTCTGCCAAAGCACCATTGAACATTGGAACAGTTTTTTCCAGGTTGATGATATGAACTTTGTTACGAGCACCAAAGATGAAGGGTTTCATTTTTGGGTTCCAGTAACGAGTCTGGTGACCGAAGTGAACGCCCGCTTGCAGCATATCGCGCATGGAAACAGTTGCCATTTTAGACCTCTATAAAGTTAATTGGGGTTATGCCTCCACAGATCCCATGACACCGACTCTTTAACTGTGTGCTATTCATACCATATGAAAGATATTCATACGAATTAGCCACATGAGAGCACCCCGGTGTATGTGCCGATCCGTGTGTGTTATTTACACAAATGAGTTTATTCAGCATTTCTGTAATATTACTTCTGCTATAGGAAACAATTACACAGAATACCGGCGCGCTTTATACCATAAACCGCCCCCATACACCAACATTTGTTACAGCTTTCTGCTAGTCTTGGCGATCAGCAGTTATTGTTAGATATACAGTGGGCTGATACCATTACCATCATCATTTCTTCCTTAATTAATATCAAAGAATCGGTAACTCCCCGATTCTGATGGACTGATTTCATGGCTATTACTATCAAAACAGACGAAGATATTCAGAAAATGCGCGTTGCCGGGCGTCTGGCGGCCGAGGTTCTGGAGATGATCGAACCGCACGTTAAGGCTGGCGTAACCACGGGTGAACTTGATCGCATTTGCCACGAATACATCACGAATAAACAGCAGGCCATTTCTGCCTGTCTGGGTTATCACGGTTTTCCTAAATCCGTCTGTATCTCTGTCAATGACGTGGTTTGCCACGGTATTCCAAGCGATGACAAGGTACTGAAAGAAGGCGATATCGTTAACATTGATGTGACTGTGATTAAAAATGAATTTCACGGCGATACCTCTAAAATGTTTATTGTCGGTACACCCACTATTCAGGGCGAACGCCTGTGCCGTATCACTCAGGAGAGCCTGTACCTTGCTCTGAGAATGGTTAAACCGGGTATCCGTCTGCGCAGCATCGGCAAAGCCATTCAGCAATACGTGGAAAATCACAATTACTCTGTAGTTCGCGAATATTGTGGTCACGGTATTGGCAGGGGTTTCCATGAAGAACCTCACGTGCTTCATTACGATGCTGATGACGGTGGCGTTATTCTGCAAAAAGGCATGGCCTTCACTATTGAACCTATGGTTAATACCGGCGATTTTCGTATCCGTACCATGAAAGATGGCTGGACAGTCAAAACTAAAGATCGTGGCTGGTCTGCGCAATATGAACATACCATTGTCGTTACCGACAATGGTTGTGAAATCATGACATGGCGCAAAGAAGAAGAGCCACATATTTCAGCCAAATTGGTTAATATATAACCATAACTACGCAAATAGGCAAAACCAGACTTTAAAAGCCCAATATCGAATTGGGCTTAAATAACTCATCGATTCAAAACGTCAATCTTCCTTAAATATAATATGGCCGCTTTCTCTTCATGGAAATATCAAAGAGCATAATCTATATGCCTAGCCAAGTATCTTACGGTTTAATAGATTAATTTAGTTACATAAAGTTAAATTTTAATTCATTCACAAAAGAACTTCACTCTATTTTTCCACATTATCTATAATATGTTTGTTGTATTTATTGGCTATATATTTTTCTATCTCCATTATATTTGCTCAAGAGAATTAAAATATGATACCTCATCAGATTGAGAGTTTTTTCTTCCCAAATTCTTACTGAATCTTCATACCAATTCGGTGTATCAAAAAATAATTGAGAAAAAACTAATTTCACATAGGAATCTTAAAAAACAAAATCTAATTCTCTTCTTCTTAAGAAGATATAACCCTAATTTAAAATAGTATGAATTTTTACATATTTTGCGTATTTATTGTGACGATGAGATTGACGGTTTTTTCAGATATAAACTGATTGAATGTTTAATTGGACGTGGGGCATCTGAATAATGATATTCTTGACCACACATTGAATATTTTATATGAGTCTGGTATTTCATAAAATTGTCAGGTGATTGCTGAATAGCATATTGATAAATGCAGCCCTTGTACATAAACTGTCCCCATCAAGGCTTCATCATCGACCACTAACACCTGTTCATCCCACAGTTTTCTTATCATAGGTTTCTGAATATGCCAGTTGATATTGCTTTTGCGCACGCCCCAATTCCTCCTCTGTCTCCGGTGGAATTTTCCCATGATGACCTTCGGTGTCCCGCGCTGAAACAACATATTGATGAGTTTCAATTGTGGCTTGAGCAAGCATTCAAAGCTGGCATTTCCCCGACAGCATTGATTTATACCCGCAGTGATTATATTGACAGACTTCTGGTACGGTTATGGCAGCAACAAGGGTTTGATCAGATAGATTCACTTTCCCTGATTGCGGTCGGTGGTTATGGCCGACGGGAGTTGCACCCTCTTTCTGATATTGACCTTCTGGTTCTGAGCGAACATCCACTGACTGAAGAACAATCAACCCGTATCGGGCAATTTATTACGCTGCTCTGGGATATTCGCCTGGAAGTCGGCCACAGTGTCAGAACATTCGAAGAGTGCATTGAAAAAGGACTTGCTGATCTGACAATCGCCACAAATCTGATCGAATCCCGTTTAATTTGTGGTGACTTACCGCTGTTCCTGCGCTTGCAGAAGCAAGTTTTCAGTGATGATTTCTGGCCATCAGCCCAATTTTTTGCTGCCAAACTGACCGAACAGAAAAAACGTCATCAACGCTATCACAGCACCAGCTACAATCTGGAACCCGATATCAAAAGTAGCCCTGGGGGATTGCGTGATATTCATACTTTACTTTGGGTTGCTCATCGCCATTTCGGGGCAACATCTTTAGATGAAATGGTCGATTTTGGCTTTCTGACCCGCGAGGAGCGTAATGAATTAAACGAATGCCAGAATTTTCTCTGGCATATCCGTTTTGCTCTCCATCTGGCTGTTACCCGTTATGACAATCGGCTGCTGTTTGAGCGTCAGTTTAGCGTAGCCCGGCTACTCGGTTATGAAGGCGAACGCAATCAACCCGTCGAGCAGATGATGAAGGATTTCTACCGCATGACACGTCGTGTCACTGAGCTGAATGAGATGCTACTGCAACTCTTTGATGAAGCCATTCTGACACTACAGCCTGACGAAAAGCCACGCGCTCTGAATGATGCATTTCAGCTACGGGGAGAACTTATTGATGTTATTGATGACACACTGTTTAGCCGTGAGCCTGCCGCAATTCTGAAAATGTTTTATCACATGGCTGTTCATCAGGAGATCACTGGGATCTACTCCACGACATTGCGCCAACTTCGCTATGCCCGCAGAAATCTCAGTCAGCCTTTGTGTAAGCTGCCTGAGGCCCGAAAAATGTTTATGGAGATCCTGCGCCATCCTCATGCGGTCAAAAGCGCTTTGCTTCCAATGCATCGCCATAGTGTTTTAAGCGCCTATACGCCACTTTGGAATAATATTGTCGGTCAAATGCAGTTTGACTTGTTCCATGCTTATACCGTTGACGAACATACTATCCGGGTATTGCAGAAGCTGGAAAGCTTTGCTGATGAAAATAACCGCATGCTCCACCCCGTATGTGTCGAACTTTATCCTCGTATTCCACAACCTGAATTGTTGCGACTGGCTGCTTTTTTCCATGATATCGCCAAAGGACGTAACGGCGATCACTCCGCACTGGGTGCCAAAGATGCGTTCACCTTTGCCATACAACACGGGCTGACAAATCGTGAAGCAGAATTAATAGAGTGGCTCGTTCACTATCATTTACTGATGTCAGTCACTGCACAACGTCGGGACATCCAAGATCCCGAAGTCATCCAGCAATTCGCCTGTCAGGTCAAAAATCAAAATCGCCTGAATTATTTGCTCTGCCTGACCGTTGCAGACATCTGCGCCACAAATACCAAACTATGGAATAATTGGAAACAGAGCCTGCTGCGTGAACTCTACTTTGCTACCGAAACTCAGTTACTCAAGGGAGTACAAAATACACCTGATTTACGTGATCATATCCGTCACAACCGCTTGCAGGCACTGGCTCTGCTGCGACAGGAGAATATTGACGAACAAAAGCTACACTCTATTTGGAGTCGCTGCCATGCAGATTATTTTTTGCGTCATACACCGGATCAATTAGCCTGGCACGCCAGCTATCTGGTTAACCATCAATCACCGGAACCAATGGTATTAATCAGTACTTCATTTTCTCATGGCGGAACGGAAATTTTCATCTGGTGTCAGGATCGGCCTTCTCTTTTCGCTGCTGTTGTTGGAGAGTTAGATCGACGCAACTTAAGCGTCCATAATGCCCAGATCTTTACCAATCGGGATGAAATGGCGATGGATACCTTTGTCATATTGGATCTGAATGATCACTCACTGGCACCAGATCGTCATGACCCCATTCGCCGGGCTTTACTCAAAGCCATTAATGCACCTCATCCCAAAGCCCCTAAGACACGTAATTTACCCGCTAAGTTACGTCATTTTGATGTTCCGCCTAACGTGAATTTTTTACCGACACAAAATCCCCGCCGTAGTTACATGGAACTGGTTGCGTTGGATCAACCAGGGCTGTTGGCACGGGTTGGCAGTATTTTCGCTGAATTAGGGGTTTCCCTGCATGGTGCCCGCATTACAACTATCGGTGAGCGCGTGGAAGATCTTTTTGTGCTGGCGGACAAAGATCACCAGGCACTGGATAAAAAAATCAGAGAAGAATTATCAGAAAGGTTGACAGAAGCCCTTAACACCAAGGATAAAGTATAACGTTAACTAACCAATATTTGACTAAATATGAGGGACCCCATACCAATGCAGCAATTACAATCCATGACCGAATTAATGGCCATTATTGAAAATGCATTTGAAAACCGCGCCGGCATCTCACCTGCAACCGTTGACCAAGCAACTCGTAACGCCATTAATCAAGTGATTCAAATGCTGGACAGCGGTAATCTACGTGTCGCTGAAAAAATCGCAGGTGAATGGTTCACACATCAATGGCTGAAAAAAGCAGTATTGCTCTCTTTCCGTATTAATAACAATCAAGTTATGGAAGGAGCTGAAAGCCGCTATTTTGACAAAGTGCCTATGAAATTTGCTGATTATGATCAGGCTCGTTTCGAAAAAGAAGGTTTCCGTGTCGTGCCTCCTGCGGCAGTCCGTCAGGGAGCATATATTGCACGTAATACAGTGTTAATGCCATCTTACGTCAACCTCGGTGCCTATGTGGATGAAGGTACAATGGTAGACACTTGGGCAACTGTCGGCTCCTGTGCCCAAATCGGTAAAAACGTTCATTTGTCTGGTGGCGTTGGTATTGGTGGTGTTCTGGAACCATTGCAAGCCAACCCAACCATTATTGAAGACAACTGCTTTATCGGGGCCCGTTCTGAAATCGTAGAAGGGGTTATCGTGGAAGAAGGTTCCGTGATCTCAATGGGTGTTTACATCGGTCAAAGCACCAAGATCTATGATCGTGAAACTGGCGAAATCCACTACGGCCGTGTACCCGCAGGATCTGTCGTCGTATCCGGCAACTTACCTTCCAAAGATGGCAGCTACAGTCTGTATTGCGCTGTTATTGTGAAGAAAGTGGATGCTAAAACTCGCGGCAAGGTTGGCATTAATGAATTGCTACGCACAATAGACTGATTCTTTTAATAGCAGATAAAAAATTTGCTGTTTTTTTGATATCTTCCATTTCATTTAGGTGACTAGGTGACACGCTATGTACGATAACTTGAAGAGTTTGGGGATCACACATCCTGAAGATATTGATCGCTATAGCCTCCGTCAGGAAGCGAATAACGACATTCTTAAGATTTATTTTCGTAAGGATAAGGGCGAATTTTTTGCCAAAAGCGTTAAATTCAAATACCCACGCCAACTGAAAACGGTATCTGACAATAATTCAGGGCAAGGTTACAAAGAAGTCAAAGAGATCAACACTAATCTGCGTTATGTGCTTGAAGAGTTGGATCAAATCTGTAAACATGATCAGTCAGAAGTGGATTTGAAACACAAAATTCTGGATGACTTACGTCACCTTGAGCATGTTGTTGCCAATAAGATTGCAGAAATCGAAGCGGATTTGGAAAAATTGACTCGTAAGTAACGATATCAGCCGTGTCATACACCGCTTATTCCTCTTCGTAAATTGACCTGATCAAAATAAAGGGTATAAGCGGTGTGACAGAAATCCTATAGCAGGGTTCCCCACTCCTCAACCCAATCCTGGGCAAAGACTTCCGGCTCGACCACTTCAGCGGCATCGATCAGCAAAACCTCTCCGATCCGTTTAGCGCCCTGTTCTTGTAACAGTTCATCAAAGGCATGACCGCCTCCGCAAAATGTATCATAACTACTGTCACCCAATGCAATTAGGCCATAACGTAAATCAGGCTGATAGCCCAATTTATCACTCAACTCGGTATAAAGCAGTTGAATATTATCAGGCAGATCACCTTGTCCGGTCGTTGATGTCACCACCAGAACAACCTGCCGCAAATACACTTGCCATTGTTCCAGAGTCGCATCTTCAAAGACCTCGATCTCATGTCCTTGCTGTTCAAGAACTTGCTGCGCTTCTTCCGCAACCGCTAGCGCATTACCATAAACTGTACCAACGAAAATACCAATCTTTGCCATAGATATGATCTCTTTAATGTTTGATACTGCTTTTATTCGTGAGGGGTTGGCCCCTTTATGTTTCAAGCTGCTATTTTTTGGCTACAACTCGAAAGTTATCGGGCGTGGACATTCCAATTCTGGCACAATACCTTGCCAGCCAAATTGCTCAAGCAAATGCTGCCACGGTGAATCCCATCGGGCAGCCAACAACAAGTTTTCTCCTGTCACCGGATGCTGAAACTGAAGATGGCTTGCATGCAGCATTAATCTGCCCGTTTGATAATATTTAGCAACTCCTCGATTTTGGCGCAAATCCCCGTGTGTAGTATCCCCGATGATGGGATGACGGATATGCGCCATATGCCGCCGCAACTGATGCTTACGGCCAGTTTTGGGCTTCAGTTCCAACAAGCTAAACCGTGATGTCGGATAACGCCCAATTTCAACCGGACATTCAACTTTCGCTAATACACGGTAATGAGTAATGGCTGATTGTGCTTCCCTATCCGTATCAGCGAACTTATCCGCAATTTTATCCAATTCTTCCATTAATGCGTAGTCAATAATATCTTCGCCTTCGACATAACCACGCACAACAGCATGATAGGTTTTTTGCATCTGCTGGTATTCGAATTGTTGAGAAAGTGTTCTTGCCACTTCGCTTGACAGCCCCATCAACAAAACGCCCGATGTCGGTCTATCCAACCGATGAACAGGAAAAACATGCTGCCCAAGTTGATCACGTAATGTCTGCATGACAAACACGGTTTCATGACGAGCCAACCAACTACGATGAACCAACCAGCCCGCAGGTTTATTCACAGCAACAATATGTTCATCCTGATAAATAATCTCCAGCATATTAACTATTCCGTGTCGCTATTCTGGGTAAAATGTCCCTGTACAAACAGCTTGTCCAATTCGCGCAGGTGCTCAAGCAACGGCAAATAATGTTTTGTTTCTTCCTTATAGACCTCTTCAAAATAAGGAGCGATAACAAACGCCGTCGGTAGACAAGCTTTCTGTTCAATCAGAGCGCACATTCTCGGAATAAGCACCCACTGGAGCCACTCTTCAGCAGCCATAGTATCAATTGAAAAAGGTTCTGTGCTCTCGAACGCTTCTGCTTTAGGAGGATAGCTCTGCCATAAACCAACGGTTTTCATAGTGGCTTCAATAAGCTGTAATTTATGTAGAATTTGTTTCTCGATACTCATGGTTTTTATCTTATCTTAGTTGTGCTGATGACTGATGTTCTGATGACAGAAGTTGCCATCACGTCATTAGACCGTAAGAATACCATTGTTCGATTTCAGCGGAAAATTTGTGACAAGATAAAGTGTCACAAAATAAGAGGGGAGACAAAATCTCCCCCTCTTATTTGATTTGTCATAGCAGTCCTGCTAAATTGATCGCTTCCTGCTCATTCCCTGATAAAATACGTCCCTGTCAGTTATTCCTTAAAAGATCATTATACTGGTAATATTCGGCAAACCTGCCTATACCTTTTCGTCCCTGAGCCACCTTCCTGATGGTTCGATTCCTTAATGATTTTTTTGCTATGATTCCAAACGGAACAACAAAAGGATCTATTATTCGGTAGGTTGAAACAAGCTATCTGAATCGGCAGAAGAACTACATTGTAAGAAAGATATCGTGATAATAATTTGCATATTATTGATATAAAATAAAAATAATATTTATCAAAGATATTCATTATATGATTATGAGATATATCTTACATTCCACGTAAGATATATCTCACAAAAGATTAAACCGATATCTGCATCTACAAAACTGTCACAGGACTGATAGTAGAAAGAAAGGTCGCTAAATCAGCAGATAAGATGGTTCGTTCATGGCTGCCAAACTGTTCAAGTATCACCTGTCCTGTCAGATTACATACAGAAACCAGTTGCATCTCTGTATCCGTTGTTCCGATAAATGCCGTAGGTGGAAGTTTCAGCCGTTTCTGCGTCACAAGATGACCTATCAGATTTTCCTGCAATCGGATGAAATCATCTTCACTCCATACCTGAATCAAATTGAGAAATTGCCCCTCAAAATTGACAGTCATATCACCAGCAAACTGCGTGACATAGTAATCATGGATTGAGTCTTGCAAACGGATCTCCAGCGCATTTTCTACCTTACTGAGTTTTTCCCGGACAGAAAACGGTTTGGGGAACCAGTGCACTACACTATCTCCCGTCCGTTCGATACAAGGTGAAAGTACACCATACAGCTCGCTGCTGGCGGGCGGTAATCCTGTTTCTTTCTGCCACAGTTCAACATAGCGTTTGGTAAAGTCAGAAAGTGCCTCTGTTACTTTGAAGGTCATATGATTATTTCTTCCATTTTTCAGTCCAATATTACTGTTTTACTTATTCCTATACGTTTTTCAACGAAATAACAACTATACCCAATAGATTTCTGGCGGCATCACGTCCATAAAGTAATAGTATGAAAAATGATACTATTTATAGTTACAAAGAGAATTAATTCCCTTCAAGTAACCTATCTTTTGCACTCGATTTAGATTTATTGGGAATAGTCAATAAAAAACGTCTGCAAGCAATAAAATAAACATGATATTAATATAAAAAATAACATCACAGTATATTCATATTAAAAACATGAAATTAGAATGGTGATCTTATTTAGATAAAATAGGTCAATAACATGATGAATACAGAAAATAAAAAAGATCGTGAACTACATAAAGAATATACTGACATTAAGGAAAAACACAGTTTAATTAATTTCCCTAAAAATATAAAACTAACGTATCGCCGTTTTACCAATTGGTCAGAAGAAATTCATGCAGAGAATATTCCATGCTGTATACCTGATTCTGACAAAGATGTTATTTCTATCGTCAATTGGGCCTGGAAACAAAATTATAAACTGAGAGTTGTGGGTGAATCACATAACTGGTCTCCCCTGATCATTCCACCGAAGGATCAAAATAACAACCGCATTATACTCATCGATCTCACACAACATTTTACACAAATAAGTATTAAGCACCTTCCTCAATATTCAATTGTTACCGCGCAAACTGGCGTATTGATGGAGACACTTACAACAAAAATGGAAGAACAAGAAATAGGCTTTACAGCTATCCCTGCACCAGGTGATTTAACATTGGGGGGAGTACTGGCGATAGGAGGTCATGGAACAGGTATAAAAGCACTTAATGAAAAATCGCAGCCAGGTCACAGTTATGGTTCACTCAGCAACGCTATACTGTCTTTGTCTGCTGTAGTGTGGGATGAAAAAAAGGCACAATATATCATTAAGCGTTTTAAACGAAATGATCCGAATTGTGCGCCTCTTCTTGTTCACTTAGGGTGTTCTCTGATTTTAAATGTCGAGCTTCAGGCAGGAAAAAACCAACGTTTTCGGTGTGAAAGTATTATTAATATTCCGGCAGCAGAATTATTTGCTCCCGTACAAGACGCAAAAAATAAAAGAACTTTCAGCCACTTCCTTGATAAAAGTGGCCGTGCTGAAGCCATTTTATTTCCATTTACAATTCATCCTTGGTTAAAGGTATGGAGTGTTTCACCTGAAAAACCTCTTTCCAGCGTTCAGGTTACACAACCGTACAATTATCCATTTTCCGATAATATTCCCATTCAGCTATCTGATTTAATCAAAAATCTAACCCATAACCTCCCAAATATCACGCCGGCATTTGGGGCAGGCCAATATTTTATCATGGCCAGTTATTTTTTAACTGGGGGAGCCGACCTCTGGGGTTGGAGCAAAAACTTATTACTCTATGTCAAGCCGACTACATTACGTGTTACTGCAAATGGTTACGCAATATTAACCCGTCGAGATAATATTCAGAAAGTCCTCAACCTTTTTTACTCACAATGGAAGACGTTGATAAAAGAATATGAGAGACATGGAAAATATCCTGTCAACGGGCCAATCGAGATCCGGGTTTCAGGACTGGATACGCCTTCTGAGGTAGTACAAAAAGATGCTGTTGTGCCAAGTTTATCTGCGATCCGCCCACGCCAGGATCATCCAGAATGGGATGTTGCTATTTGGTTTGATGTTTTAACCCTGCCGGGAACGAAATATGCCGCTGATTTTTATAACAGACTTGAACAATGGTTGTTTCAGGAGTTTGACGGTTCTTACGCATCTATTCGTGTCGAATGGAGTAAAGGCTGGGCATACAGCAAAAATGCAGCATGGGATGACGAAGATGTATTAACCAAGAAAATTCCTGCTTCGTTTACTGATGGATTACCCACTGATACTCACTGGCATTCAACTGTCAACACATTAAAAAAATTTGACCCCTATGGTTTGTTCAGATCACCATTGTTAGAAAAGTTACTTTCCGGTAAATAAAAAATTATATTTAGTCAAGTAACATTAAATGTTATAGCTATATTCTTTTCGTTGTTCAAGTTGTGGACTTTGTTCTGCAACTTGCGTGATACAAGAAATTTCTCCAGCTAAATAAAATTAAACATCTGTAGTAATAACAAAATGATAAAGTAACAATATACAATTATTTCCAATGTATGAAATGGTTAATTATATGTATAACGATATGAATTAAATTGTTTTAATTATCGGGCAATGAGGGATAAAAAATAAATTTGTTCCTATTATAAACAGATTATTTAAATTTTTTGCTGAATTTGTGATAAATGTCACTGACAGATATATATAATAAACTACCTTAACGACCATAATTTATATTATTAAAATATTTAGATTTAGCTAGCAATCTAACGTTCCAGGTAACTTAGGTGAAATTGTGTTTACTGACCAACAAAAAATAATGATACCCCCAAATAAAATAAAATTGAATCATTAATAATAGGCTGTAATATATCTCGCTGTAAATGTTTACATTATGTTGCTTTTTCTCTGTTTCATGTTCCAGTTGATGAACATTTTTTTAGAAGGTAATAATGAATAACAAAATGACAGAAGCCATTAAATCGATATTTAATGGGCTACCTGATATCCCGCATGAAACCTATTTTCAAGAAGGTTTTTTCAGGGATCCTGCGAGAACAATTAATACAGATGACAGGTATTTTTTATCCCCTGCTGATGGGTTCGTTATTTATAGCGGAATAATAAACCCGGATGAGGCGATTACCGAAGTAAAAGGGAAAAAATACAGCATTCAGGATATTATCAGAGATAAACATTATGATAAGCGTTCACTTGTCATTGGTATCTTTATGACATGCTATGACGTACATATTAATAGAGTTCCCTATGATGGCATCCTTAGTTACTCGGAACATGAACCTCTAGAAACAAACAATCTACCAATGATTGATGTAGAGAATAATATTTTTTATAAAGAGAATATTGAGTTAGTTTATGACGATTATTTATCTCTGAATCAGCGAGTCGTCAATAAAGTCTATTCCCCTGGCATTAATAGAGAATACTATATGGTTCAGGTTGGTGATTATGATGTTGATACAATCACACCATTCCATATACAGCAACATAAGCCAGTATATCAGGGGGATAGATTCTCAATGATTCGGTATGGCTCACAAGTTGACTTAGTCATCCCTGTTACTGATGATGATGAATTAACCTCATTAGTGACTGAAAAAGAACATGTCACGGGTGGCATGACTAAGTTAGTCAGAATCAATGACAACTCTCTATAAATAAACTCTCTATAAACGAATAATATAAACTAGATTTGAGGTTTTAAGATGTTAAAGAATTCTCCCAATATCATTTCTGATTTAAAAATGCCAGCCTTTTTATTGGCTCCTCCATTTTCATTAAATACCAACGTAAGAAATAATATTTGGATGGAGGAACTTGATGAATCCGCTATTACTGTTAACAGTAATGTCGCATTAAGACAGTTTTATAAGCTGTACAGCTTTATGTCATCACAATCATTGGTTTATTTACTGCCATCTGACACTCATCAAGAGCTGCAAGATCAAGTATACGTTGCCAACTTGGGAATTATTGTTGGTGACGAAGATCCAACCGCAATAGTTGCCAATTTTGCATCAGAAATCAGAAGATCAGAAACACCTATTGGGGTGCGTTTCTTTGAATCATTAGGCTATAAAACTGAAGTTGCGCCTTACTTTTTTGAGGGTGAAGCTGAGTTAAAATATCTGCATGACAATGTATTGGTCGGCGGTTATGGCATCAGAAGTGACATCAGAACTTTCGACTGGATGGAAGAGAAATTCGGTCTTAATATCGTGAAAGTTGAAGAAAGAGATCCTTATCTTTACCACCTGGATTGCAGTATCTTCTCTCTGGATAAAGAAAATACTCTCGTATATACCGATGGGTTCAGCAGTGACGAACTGAAAGAACTGGAAAAAGTTACTAACATTATCAGCATCAGTAAAGATATCGCTTACAGTGGTATCTGTAACTCTGTCAGAGTTAATCAGTATGTTCTCTGTTCATCCAATATCAACGACCTGAAAGCAGGTACGGAGGATTATATCTATGAAATGAACAAAAACCATGAATTGGAAAAAATCTGTTCCAAACTGGCATTAACGCCAAAACTATTCAACTTATCTGAATATATGAAGAGCGGCGCGCTACTTTCCTGCATGGTTATGCATTTAAATAGATATTCTCACAAAATACAGGTAATATAATATTGTGATAAACAAAGCGATAATATTGATCACATCGTTTTCACTCATAGTTATTGAGTTAATTACAATATAAATAGTATCTTTGGTTTATATTATGCTCGTGCTTATTGGGTTCTTAATCCATTATAGATGGCACCATGATGATTTTTAAAACCGCCTGTATTTTATAGGATATATATACCCAATGGATTTCAAACTGCAATTTGAAAGACAACGGGTATATTCCAGGGATGGAGTCGGCTGCCTTTTTATAGGATGGAAAGCTTTAACATGTTATCTATACTAGTTAAATTGATAACTTAACAGTGATCAGTATATGAAATATATTACATTCCTTTACTCTTTTATACGGAAACAAAAAACAGCATTAGTGCTGGCTATTGTTTTTACTATAGTGGCAGCTTTAGCTGAGGTGGTATTTCCATTTCTTGTACAGGAATTAGTTAATACCTTGTTGAAGGACAAGTTGATTCTCTCCTTCTCATTTAACCAATTAATTGCTTCTCTAATTGGAGTATCATTATTAATTGTTATTAGTCACGCTATTATTATCTGGATGCAGACAATTAATGCGTCAGAACTGAGTTATAATATGAGGAAATCGCTGGTCGATTCTTTCCTCTCTTTCCCCTACCATATAACCAGAAAATTTCATTCAGCTAATCTGGCATTCAGAATAAAAAACGATACTTATCTCGTATCGGATAGGGTCAGAGATTTATATAGCGAATTTCTCTATGATACGCTATCTATAATTGGTCCATTTATTGCCATGGCTCTGATTGATATTAAATTAGCCATTTTGGCGTTTATGATGGTTTGTCTGACCACCTTGATTAGCAAACCAATCACTAATCGAGTCGCAGTTTATGAAAGAATTTTACAAATCTATAACTCACGATTAACCGGAGTGATACAAGAGTCTCTTTCCTGGATCAAGTCTGTCAAAATTTTTAATTCTGAAGAGTCAGAAAAAAAGAGAATTAATGATGCCAATACTAAAGTAAAAAACGTCGAGAGGATTACAGGGTTATTTATGTCCTTATCTGTTCCGCTTGGCTTTTTTGCACAGTTAGCATCAACAATTGCCGTGCTTTGGTATGGTGGCTTGTTATTGATGGATGGAACAATCAATCCCGGTAACTTTGTTGCTGCTTTTACCTACGAGCAATTAATGTCTGATTCGATTAAGAGATACAGCAATCACTTAAATAAATTTGCTTCACTCAAGTCGCTGTTAGACAGGGTTTTCGAATTGTTAGGTTCTTATAAGCCAATTCCCAAAAAACACAATAAATCAGCAGGCAATTACAGTCCTGATGCTATTGATATCAACATCAATACGTTTTCCTATAATGACAGAGATACTTTGTTCAGAGATATGAACATCTCTATACAAAAAGGTGAACGTATCCTTATTGTTGGTGATAACGGTCAGGGTAAAAGTACGATATTTGATATTGTAACTGGTTTAACCCCATTAACTGACGGTTATGTTTCAATTTTTGGTGAAGTTCTGGATAACCCCGATAATCAGCGTTGGTTGCAAAAATTTGGCGTGATGTCACAACAGACTCAGATTATAAAAGGCACGTTATACGATAATCTGCACATCGCCAATACAGAATCAACCAGAGAAGATATGATTTCTGCGTTAATTAAAGCGGGTGGCAGTGAACTATTAGGTAAACTGAAAGATGGTCTGGATTCACACATTGATGAAAAAGGCTCTTCCTTGTCAGGTGGAGAAAGGCAAGTCGTTGGTTTAGCACGTCTGTACCTTAAGACGCCGGAAATACTGCTCTTTGATGAACCGACCACTTATCTGGACAATAGTAAGATAAATAACTTTGCAGAAGCACTGAATAATATCGTTCATGGTAAAACAGTGCTCATGATAAGCCATGATCCACGTGTCTTTAGACTTGCAGAGCGGGTTATCAAAGTCGATAAAGGGAGAATTGCCTTTGATGGTTCTCTTCAGGAATATATGGAACAACCCAGAACAAACTGATTTTTGATATTTGATGATTGACATAACTCAGTCCGCTTAATGATTTGGTGATGAATCAGATCACAAGAGTCGGACTGAGTTCCCTTCAAGTGACCGACTCTTTCAATTGACCTACTATTATAAAAGGTTATGTAACTTCCTCTCTCGTATAAAATCAACATGAAAGCGCCACAAGAAGGCTCGGATCTACACGACTAAACTATACCAGCTTGATAAATACGGTAAGTAATGATTAATGCACAATAAAAATACGAATCATCAACATTCCTTGATACACTACAAGCTATTTAAACAACAATAATCTCTACCCGATAGCGCTTACAGGCAGGGTAATTATCTTTAAGGAATCTTATGTCTTTGTATCAAAATAATCAGGCCCTCACCGATCTTACTCTCGGAAAACCCACTTCCTATTGTGATACTTATGAGCCATCATTATTACAAGCCGTTCCTCGCAGCATGAACCGTGAGCCGCTTGGGTTGTTTCCTGATAACCTCCCATTTCACGGGGCTGATATCTGGACAATGTACGAGCTATCCTGGCTCAATTCACGGGGTGTTCCTCAAGTCGCTATTGGTCACGTTAGCCTGAATGCGGCCAGCGAAAATCTTATCGAATCCAAAAGTTTTAAACTTTATCTGAACAGTTTTAACCAAACCCGCTTTAGTGATTGGGAAACGGTGCAAAAGACACTGCAACAGGATTTATCCGCTTGCGCTAAAGGTGATATTGACGTTGTTTTACATCCTCTGCATGGCTTCAATCAGCAGCCAATTACCGATTTTGAAGGTAAATGTATTGATAATCAGGATATTGAAATTGATGATTATGAGTTCAATCGCGATTATCTTAACAATGCAGCAACCGGGCCTGTCGTTGAAGAAATTCTGGTCAGCCATTTACTGAAATCAAATTGTCTGATCACAAATCAACCTGATTGGGGTTCAGTACAAATTCGCTATAAAGGCCCCAAAATCGATCAGGAAAAATTATTACGTTACCTGGTTTCATTCCGTCATCACAATGAGTTTCATGAACAATGTGTTGAACGTATTTTCAACGACTTAATCGAATTGTGTGGCCCGGAAAAACTCACTGTTTATGCACGTTATACTCGCCGTGGTGGATTGGATATTAACCCATGGCGCAGTAACGACACATTTGTACCAACAACCGGAAGATTGGCCCGTCAGTAATTGAATTAGCACAGATAGCATTTATCCTAATGCCATATCTAATCTCCTAATGGGCTGATTTTAATGTTCAATTAGCACCCAACATATTTCAGGGTAAAATCATTATTCAGGAAACCCCACTGGGGTATAAAGGAGCTATTCTTGATTACACATGTCAGCCCGTTAGGGTCAATGGATTTACTCTCTCAGCTTGAAGTTGATACATTGAAACACACTGCAAGCAGCGACCTATACCGTCTTTTCCGTAATTGCTCACTGGCCGTGCTCAACTCCGGCAGTCAGACTGACAACGGTAAAGAATTACTGTCAAAATATAAAGATTTTGATATTAACGTCCTGCGCAGAGAGCGAGGAGTCAAACTAGAGCTGGTTAATCCACCAGAAAAAGCATTTGTTGATGGTAAGATCATTCGATCCTTACGAGCAAATTTATTCGCAGTATTGCGGGATATTCTGTTTGTTCACGCTCAACTTGTTGATGCACAAAAAGCAGACTCTCTGAATCTGAAAAATGGTATGCACATTACCAATACCGTTTTCTCCATTCTGCGCAATGCTAAAGCTCTGCCTCTTGCAGAAGATCCCAATATGATCGTTTGTTGGGGTGGGCATTCTATCAGTGAAAAAGAATACTTGTATGCCCGCAAGGTAGGTAACGAACTCGGCTTACGCGAGCTGAATGTGTGTACTGGTTGTGGAGCGGGTGCAATGGAAGCACCGATGAAAGGGGCTGCTGTCGGACATGCACAACAGCGCTATAAAAACAGCCGTTTCATCGGTATTACAGAGCCTTCCATTATCGCAGCCGAGCCACCCAATCCTCTGGTCAATGAACTGATTATTATGCCGGATATCGAAAAACGGCTGGAAGCCTTCGTTCGTATCGCTCACGGCATTATCATCTTTCCGGGAGGCGTTGGAACAGCAGAAGAACTGCTTTATCTACTGGGGATTTTGATGCATCCTGAAAATCAGAATCAGGTACTGCCTCTGGTATTAACAGGGCCAAAAGAAAGTACTGATTATTTTCGTGTTCTGGATGAGTTTATCGTCAATACACTGGGTGAACAGGCCCGTAATCACTATCGCATTATTATGGAAAACCCATCAGAAGTTGCCAAAGTGATGAAAACAGCCATGCCACAGGTTAAAGAAAACCGTCGTTCAACCGGAGATGCTTATAGCTTTAACTGGGCAATGAAAATCTCTCACGATTTGCAGTTTCCGTTTGAACCCACTCATGAAAATATGGCAAATCAGAATTTACATTCGAATCAGTCAACTGAAAGACTCGTGGCTGCTCTGCGACGTGTATTTTCCGGCATTGTCGCAGGCAATGTGAAAGAGATCGGCATTCAAGCCATCGAAAAACATGGGGTGTTCAAGATTCACGGTGATGCAGAAATTATGCGCCGAATGGATAATCTGTTGGAAAATTTTGTGAAACAAGATCGCATGAAACTTCCGGGTGGCACAGCTTATGAACCATGTTATAAGATCATCAGATAAGCACCCCAATGAGGCAGTCGCCACGGAATAACACCACGGATGGAGTATATAGTTAAAGACCATGATACACCTTTTGATTGTAGATGCCCTGAATTTGATTCGACGTATCCATGCTGTGCAGGGAAGCCCTTGCATTGCCGCTTGTGAACATGCGTTGAAGCAATTAATCTCTCATTCTTCTCCAACCCATGCCGTTGCTGTATTTGATGAAGATGGTAGACACCATAGCTGGCGCCATCAGCGACTGCCTAATTACAAAGCCGGGCGTTCTGCTATGCCAGAAGATTTACAGCAAGAAATGCCACTGATTAAGCAAGCATTTGATATTCAAGGTGTCGCCTGCTGGCATGCTGAAGGGCATGAAGCGGACGATTTAGCTGCAACACTGGCAACCAAAGTTGCAGCTACAGGGCATCAGGTGACCATTGTTTCCACGGATAAAGGTTATTGCCAGCTACTATCCCCCAATATCCAAATTCGTGACTACTTCCAAAAACGGTGGCTGGATTTGCCTTTTGTACAACAGGAATTTGGCGTTTCTCCTGTTCAGCTTCCCGATTATTGGGGGCTGGTGGGTGTCAGTAGCAGCAAGATCCCAGGTGTTCAGGGGATTGGCCCAAAAACAGCCGTTGCTCTGTTACAACAAGCGGGCTCATTAGACAATTTATTCCAACATTTGGACGCTCAGCCAGAGAAATGGCGCAACAAATTAGCCTCTGACAAAGAAATGGCTTATATCTGCCGTGAAGTTGCTTCGCTAAAAACTAATTTATCGCTGAACGGTAATTTGCAACAACTTAGGCTGCCCCGTAATTAGGCTAATTCATATCTAAGTCAGAGATGACCAAATCGCTCAACCAAAATAATTCGAAATTAACTTAATGTGTTCACTATTTAACTGGCCGGACTCACTCAACAAACCAATCCAGGATTTCATATAGTCGTATTTTGCCTGGGAAAGCTCACGGCGAGCAGTATAAAGTTGCTGCTCCGCATTCAATATATCCACGTTTACCCGCTGCCCCAATAAAACGCTTTTTTGCGTGGCTTGAACCTGTAATTCTGCCGCTTCTACCGCCATTTCATAAGCACGTATTCGCTTCTGACCATTGATGCATCCATTATAATGGCGTCGCAGTGCATTCAGTATTTCCCCGGCCTGTGCATCCATTTCGAATTTGCTCTTGTTATAATTAGCCGCCGACTGACGCACCAATGCTGATGTCGCATTACCGTTATAAAGATTCATGGAAACACGCACTCCGACAGAATCGGTCCGGTATTTCTGATTGACACTGCTATCGTTGCTGGATTTATTCTCACTATGAGAAGCGTATAACTCCAGTTTCGGTAAGAACCCTGATCGGCTGCGTTCAATATCATGATACGCCACATCAATTTTCTGGCGGGCAACCGCTAATTGAGAATTCTGGCGTAATGCTGTCTGTTCCCAGTCGGCATAATGTTCAAATTCCAGCTTGATTGCTTTGAAGCGCTTAGCATCAGATAAACGTATCACAGGTACGTCCGTCGGTAACGGAATACCTACTAATAACTGTAAATCACGGATCGCAGCATCTAACTCATCCCGCACAGTTAACGCATCAGCCTGTACCTGACTGTAACGGGCCTGAGTTTCCGCTACATCAGTACGGGTGCCTTCACCAGAAGCAAACAACTTTTGGTTAAGTTCCAGTTGCTTTTCATAAGCCATCCGCTGCTGAACAACCTGTGTCAGTTTGTCCTGAGCATAAGCGACAGCCACATAACTGTTCACCACTCTCACAACCAGTTGCTGGCTGTCAGCCCGAAAACGAGCATCACTCATCAACGCATAAGCTTTACGGGTCTGATAACGTGCCCATGCTTCGACATCGAATAATGGTTGGGTCAGGACCAGCGCACCACTGTAGCTGTCGTACTGTCGATCATAACGCTCTTTAACCCCATTACTCCGCCACTCTGAAACATTGGTTTCCACTTTTTGCCAATTCTTCGGGGCATTCTGGTAGCTAATTGACAACTTGGGTAACAATTCTGCCCGACCAAGCGTTTTTTCTTCCTGTCCTGCTTCCAGTTCTTTGATCGCGGCCTGAAATGTTGGATCATGTTGCAGTGCCAACACATAAGCCTCAGTCAAAGAAAGTGCTTTAGCCGGGCCAGAACACAACATTGTCTGCACCATGATCAAAAACAAGCTCATCAACAAGGAGAATCGCGCATAAGATTTCCCCGCTATTCGATGATTCCTGAACATGCCCATTACTCCTCAATCAGCGACGTAGATGCTCTGTCCACCAATGGCTTAAATAAATAGCTCAGCAATGAGCGTGACCCTGTTTTGACAAAAACTTCAACTGGCATACCCGGTTTGATATGTAGATCAGCCAGTTTTTCCATACCCTCTGGCGTAACCCTTACCCGGATTTGGTAATAAGATTCTCTGGTCACATCATCGACTAAACGATCGGCAGAAATGACCAATAATTTTCCGGTCACTTTAGGTGTACTGTTCTGGTTCAATGCAGTAAACATCAGATCAACATCCTGCCCGATATCCACTTTATCAATCAGGTGCACCATCAAACGTGCCTCAATTTCCAGCGCACTCTGATCAGGCAAGATTTCCATCAGTTTCTCCCCCGATGTCACAACGCCTCCCTGTGTAAATACTTTCAATCCCACAACGGTTCCCTCAACAGAGGCCGTAATAGAAGTATGGGATAAATCAAACTGCGCTGCTTCCAGTTTATTTTTCAGCTCATTGGCCTGAACCTGAATATCTGCAAGCTGGCTGCGTACTTCACGTTGATAATCTGCCTGCCGTTGAATCATGCGCTGATGCGTTTCCTGTTGCTGCTTCTCAAGCTGTCCAATTCGCCCGGCCATCTCAGCCATACTGCCACTTAACTCAATTTGGTTACGTTGCAGTTCCAGATAACGATTACGGGGAAAATAGCCTTCTTCCGTCAACGGACTCAGGTTAGTAATTTGTTCTTTAAGTGAAGCCTGCTGACGCTGTTTATTTGCCATTGCTTCCCGCAGCCCTTTGATCTGGAAAATCAATCCTTCCTCTGCCTGCTGTATTCCCGCCAGATCACTTCTCAACATTTCCCGACGTGACATGAAAAGCTGTTTTTGCAACGCCAGGATATTGTCAAATCGTGGTTCTGAGCGTTGAGCCAGTAAATCAGGTGGAAAAACCAACGTGTCCAACTCCTGTTGTTCCGCCAGTAATCTCGCCTCAGTTGCCAATGTGGTATGTAACTGTTGCGTCAAAGAATCAATCTGAGCATTCACTTGAACCTGACTGAGCTGAACCAATACCTGACCTGCACTGACATGCTCTCCTTCTGTCACCAGGATCTGCCTGATGATGCCATTAGTCGGAGACTGTACCGTTTTACGATTACCATCCACCACGACAATGCCAGAAGAGGAAACCCCTTTATCAAGCGGAGCAAATGCCGCCCAGATGAAAAATCCCAGTATGCCAATGCCGATAATCAACCAGCCTAACCGCAGATAGCGATTTGCATTCAGCGGCAATAATCCTGGCTCATCATTTTGTGTACTCTTTATATCAGTCTGAACACTTTTGGTCTGATAGGACATCTTTACTCCCGGACAAGTTTTTCCCCGGCCAGCGGCTAAAACTATGTTGAAACCATACTGAAACTGTATTAATGCTATGAAAAAGATGGCAGGTCATGATGCTGTACGCTCAGCAGCCTTTGACTGTGCTAATGCCGCCATCACTTGCTGAGATGGGCCAAAGAGTTTCATTTTCCCTTGTACTAACAATAAAACCTTATTTGTTTGGGAGAGCAATGCCGGGCGGTGGGTAACGACCACAACTGTTTTTCCCTGTTCCCGTAATTCTCCAATCGCACCGCTCAGCGCTTTTTCACCGATATCATCCAGATTGGAATTAGGCTCATCCAAGACAATTAACGATGGATTACCGTACAATGCCCGTGCCAACCCAATCCTCTGTTTTTGTCCACCAGACAGCCCCATCCCTCCCGCACCGATGACGGTGTCATAACCTTGCTCAAGATTAAGCACCAGATCATGTACGCCTGCTTTCTGCGCCGCTTCAATGACTTTTTCCGGATCAAAGTCATTAAAACGTGCGATATTCTCCGCAATTGTCCCGGCAAATAGTTCGATATCCTGCGGTAAATAACCAATGGAAGCACCCAGTTCATCCTTGTTCCATTGGTAAATATCTGCGCCATCAAGTCTCACGACTCCCTCTTGAGCAGGCCAGACGCCCACCAGCAAACGGGCCAGAGTGGATTTTCCTGATGCACTGGGGCCAATAACGCCCAAAACATCACCAGCTTCCAGAGAAAAATTGATGTCTTGCAAAACCTGCTGATTCTTTTCAATCGGTTGAGCTGCTTTAGTTTTACCGGGAGGAGTGGCAAAAACTTTCTCTAACAACAACGCGCCCTTAGGTACGGGTAATGTCATACCACTTTCGCGCTTTGGCTGTGCTTGCAGTAACTTATCCAGTCGCTGCCATGACAGACGAGCAGAACTCCAGCTTTTCCATGCCTGAATAAGTTGTTCAATCGGAGACAATGCCCGTCCCATCAAAATTGAACCCGCAATCATCATACCCGGCGTGATATTGCCTTCAATTGCCAGCCATCCTCCGAGTCCAAGAATTAATGACTGCAAAGCCATACGTACTGTTTTAGTGATTGCAGTAATGGATACCGCCCGTTCACTGGCAATGCGCTGGAAATTGAGAAAACGCTCATGCAGGCCAAACCAACGCCGGCGTAATGTAGGCAACATACCCAATGCTTCAATGACTTCGGCATTACGTAAGTTGGTACTGGCAAGGTTAGCGGAACGTAAAGAGAGCTGGTTTGCTTCCGCCAGCGGAGACTGAGATACCCATTGATTTAATACCGCCAATGCTATCAAAATCAGTGCCCCAATCAGCGCCAACAAGCCTAAATATGGACTGAACAGAAAAATGACACCGAGGTAAACAGGGAACCAAGGGGCATCAAAAAAGGCAAATAATGCACTGCCTGTCAGAAATTGACGAATTGTTGATAAGTCATTCAGCATCTGCCCCGCATCCGTAGAGCCATTTTTCAGGTTGGATTCATATGACGCGGTATAAACACGCTGGTTCAGGCACATATCAAACTGGCTGCCGACCCGGATCACTACCATACTTCGGATATATTCCAATCCACCGATGATGGCATACATACCAAGCGTAATCAGCGTCAACATCAGCAAAGTCATCTCGTTACCGGATGGCAGCACGCGATCATATATTTGAAGCATATAAATGGAGGGAACCAGCATCAGTAAGTTAATAAATGCTGTAAATAAACCAATCGTCCAGAATACTTTACTGCGTGCACGGATAACATCCGTCATTTCATCTTTTGGCTGGTGTAATTTCACAGAAATCCCTTCATTATCAGAAGCAAAATAGTTTAATTATGTTCTTATCTTTAATATTATTTTTTTAATATCGCTTTCTTGATCACAGTTACATTTTTTTCTTGAGTGTCATGACAAGTTCCCTGCCATCAACAAGGTATGCCACCCATTGTTCAGATTCCTGACCAAAAAAGGCCCGGCTATTACCGTCCGCGTCTGTCAAAGTGATGCCATCAGGAGCTGGTCGCCAGCCTGCAACAGCATTTCCTATCAGTTTTGTCAGACAAGCATCACTTTTCAGCGCCCAGATAGAACCTTCTGGCAAACGTGTATCCGTGAGTTCAACGCTGCACACCTGATGTTTATCCGATATCTGCCATAATCCTGTCAGTTCAGCCGGTGCAGGGAGATTCAAACTACTGGCCATACATCCTCCAATCAAAAACAAAGATAACATTATTGATAAAGTGCAAGATTTCAACAAAGCAAACAACGCATTGAAGGAAACTAAATGTCGTTGTAACATTGCCCCTCCTATAAAAAGCTGCCGCCTGAACAACAGGCAGCAGTTTGTTTTATTAAAATGAATGTTACTAAACAATGAAATCAGCTTCAGGCGATGGCTGACCAATAATTTTCACCAGAAAATCGTTGCCAGCTAACCCTTCGCCAAGGCTGATAGACATATCCGTTACATCTGTTGATTCGTTATAAGTCAGTAAAATTTCACCTGCCTTACCTGAGAATGAATCAACAAATTTAAGATCCCCCTTGCCCCCGAAGTTAAATTGAGACAAATCGATTTTGTCTTCGCCAGACACAAAATCATGGATCCAGTCTGGATTGTCTTTTAAGGATTCTTTGCCATCCAGATAAACAAACGTGTCCTTGCCTGCGCCACCCCAGAGATGATCACCGCCTAAGCCGCCATAAATGACATCATTTCCGGCTCCACCTTTCAGAGTATTGTCTGCACTGTTACCAACAATGATATCGTCACCACTGCCGCCAATCGCATTTTCAATGACGACACCACGCGCAATAGAAACGTTACCTTTCAAGCCGCCTACATCAGAGAAAGCGCCTTCATTCAGGTTAATGCGCTGATTTTGGGTAAAACCGGAGAAATCAAATGTATCTTCTCCACCCGCATCCCAGACACTGAATATCAGTTTGCTATCAGCATCTGTTGCTGTCATAAAATCACGGTCAGTATTGGAATTGAAGCCATAGACTGTGTCACCTTTACGGGTTTCAGTATTGGCACCATATAACGCCTGAATGGCAGAGATATCATTCAACAAAGGCGCTGATGAGAAATTTCCTTTGAAATCTTGTCCGGTGTATTTCTCGTTGAAATAACTCATCACGGTGTAAGCACGGCTATCTTCGAAATATTCACCGACAGTGATATAACTTGGTCTTACGACATCGGAAGCATCATATTCAGCAGGATGTTCCAGTCCCAGAGTATGCCCTATTTCATGAACAAACGTCTGCCGTCCATAACCATTCACACCAATATCATTTGTTTTGAAAGTTTCGTCTTTAGCATGATACCAAGAGTACGTTGTTTTTTGTCCCCTCGGCAAAGTTGCAAATGCATAATCATCAGTCTCACTATAATCAAAAAAGCCAAAAGTAATATTGGCATCAGAACGTGAGCTGACTTCAGTAAATTTTATATTAGCAACATCAGACCAAGACTGTAATGAAAACTTTGCGGCTTCTTTTTGTTCCTCATTAAAAGCACTGAAACCTGCAATACCAAATTTCGACATTATTAAAGCAGGTGCAGTTTTTAAAAAATGATAAGACAATTCCAACGTGCCAGAAGGTCCGATTTTACTGTCTTGCCAATGAAAATCAGTCCGCAAAAGTTCATTTGGGGCCTTATCCCCCAAAGGCTTATGCACGACACGAATATTCATATCAGAGTTTGGAACGTAGGCTGAGAGTAGTGCTTTCACATCCTGAACAGAGTTAGAGTCAGATAACCCCGAATAGGTATATTTTTTCTTTGAGGTCATGTAAATCTCCTGTAAAAAAGACTCATAATCTCAGACCCGATATATCAGCTATAACGGGTACTTGAGTTTTTTTATTCTTCCTAAGCAAGGTATTAGAAATAAATACCCTTGAATAAAATAACGCCAGTTTTTGACCATGTAAAAATGATTAAGATATCATTTTAAAAAATACATTAAACAAAATTAATTTATATGTCTAATTATTAATTTTTGATTAAACGTTTGCGTTAACAAAAAAATATATTTTCTTAACAATACACAAATTAATTCTTACTCATCTAAAATTAATCTAAATAAAGAAATATTTTAAAGTTAATATCTCTAATTGGTTTTATTTTAATAAAAGAAAAATAAATAAATGCCCCGGTTACGCAAGAAATTCGACAACCGGGGCATTTTCAGATTGCTTTCAGCAACAAGGGCAGGAAAAATAAAGAAGAGTATATACCCTACGGATTTTAAGATGCAGCTTGGATGCAACTTGAAAGACGACGGGTATACCAAACAAATAATCAATAATCGCGGTTCATTGCATAAACAGACCAGATACGTTGAATGTGTACTGTTATCTCTTCACGGTCGTGATACAAATGTTTCGCCTGAATTTTGGCATTAACTCCATTTTCTTTCAATTTTTGTTCAATTTTTTGTAAAATATTAGCAACTTCTTCGTAACGTTTTTTCATTGGCAACTTGAGGTTGAAAATAGCTTCCCGACACCAGCTTTTAACCAACCAATCCGTCATAAGTTGTGCAACTTTAGCCGGTTTCTCAACCATATCGCACACTAACCAATAAATATTTTTTACTAGTGGTTCAAACTTAAAGCCATCCACACGATGATGCTTCACCTGACCAGTATCCATCAGGCTATCAGCCATTGGCCCATTATCTACCGCATGAACGATCATACTGCGCTTCACTAGCTGGTAAGTCCATCCACCCGGACAAGCACCCAAGTCTACGGCATACAAGCCACTATCGAGACGCTCCTCCCATTCGTCATAAGGAATAAAGATATGAAAAGCCTCTTCCAACTTCAGTGTTGAACGGCTCGGAGCATCTGACGGGAATTTCAGACGCGGGATCCCCATGTAAAAACGGGAATTATTATTACTGTAGGAATACCCTACATAGCAGCATCCGGGGGCAATAAAAAACACATGAACCACGGGGCGGGTATAGTTTTCCTTAATCAGCAGGATCTTTTCCTGCCGCATCGCATTACGCAAAGGAACTGTAAACTTACGACAGAATTTCATCAGTTCCTTGCTTTCATTGGTATCCGGCACTTCCACACGCAGTTCACCAGCGCGCTCAATAACGCTGCTCAGCATCCCAATGATCGGTGTAATACGATCTTCCTGCGGTAAATCTTTCAGCAGCTCACCGACAACCAACATTTGGCGGGCAAAAATCAATTCACGGAATGGAATTTCACGAATAAGACGATCAGCATCATCATGCTGATAACACTCAAACAGCACATAACCACTGTTTTCTTTCACACGAGCGAAACCGTAAATGTCTTTCTTACTCGCTTTATCTGTAATTTCTGCCGCACACTCTTTTTCAAACCCAGGGCGGCAATACAAAGCAACTTTATTCATGGCCAGGCGCCGATTTCCTTAGACGCAAAGCGCCAATTAATACACACAACCAACCGATGAGGAAACTCAACCCACCGATAGGTGTTAGATAAACCAAAAATTTTAGCGGTAAAAAGGCCAGACAATAAAGGCTGCCACTAAACAGTACGATCCCTATTGCAAAAAATATTCCTGCCCGGCTGAATTGTACCGATGGCTGCCATATCAATACAGCCGCCAGAGCCATCATAGCCAGTGTATGTAATCCTTGATATTGCAAGCCAGTCTGTAGCCATTCCATTTGCTGTGGCCGCAATACCGATGCCAGAAGATGGGCACCTATTGCACCAAAAGCTACATAGAAGAAACCGCTGATCCCGGAAAAAATAAGCATCGCACGGCTGTTCATCGCTCTGCTCCTACTCTCATTCATCAGTATCATTCATTAGTAATAAAACCTAATCTTTCCTGCTCACTTGCAGCCTGTGCAAGGATCCATTTACGGAAAGCCGCTATCTTGCCCAATTCTGCCTGATTATCATGGCAAACTAAATAAAATGCATTCTTACTAACCAGGACATCATTGAACGGACAAACAAGACGGCCTGCATCAATTTCATTCTGTGCCATCACATTATTCGCAAGTGCTATGCCCTGCCCATGTACCGCAGCCTGAATGACCATTGCGCTATGGCTGAATATCGGACCTTGTTGCACATTGATCAATTGCTGTATATCAAGTTGGCGAACATAGGCTTGCCAGTCGCGTCTGGAAGAATCATGCAATAAAGTGTGGTTGGCGAGATCCGCCGGTGTTTTCAGTGGGCGCTCCCCCATTAACAAAGAAGGAGAACATACAGGCAGCAAATATTCAGGATAAAGACGGTCTGTCCGCAACCCCGGCCAGTGACCCCGACCATAAAAAATCGCCACATCAACATCATCTGCCAGCTTATCTTCTTCCCGATCCACAGCCTGAATTCTGACATCAATACCCGGAAAACTCTGGTTAAAACCAGAAAGCCGCGGCACTAACCATTGAATCGCAAAGCTAGGGGATAAACTTACCGTCAACGCACCTTTGGCACTACGTGCCTGAAGTTTTCGGGTAGCTTCATTGATAGCTGTGAAGATTTCTTTAATATCCAGATAGTAACTTTGCCCATCTTCCGTCAGCAACAAAGAACGGTTACGACGACGAAACAGCTTCAGTCCCAAAAAATCCTCCAGACTTTTCATCTGATGGCTGACCGCAGCTTGAGTGACAAATAATTCTTCTGCCGCTTTAGTAAAACTTAAATGACGAGCGGCAGCATCAAAAACTCGTAACGCATTGAGTGGTGGTAAACGTTTGGACATGTTGATTTCTTGTATGGTGGTTACGATACCGGTAACTCTTTCGATCAGGTATTAGTTTTTATAATCCGAATCATTATAATTTGTCCATTGATGATATACCAGCAAATCCCTATAGTGTGCGCACTTCCTAAGCCGGAACGAAAAGTAGCTCTGTCGCAAGGCAAATTTGGAATGATACAAATTTGTAAAAGCACATAGATACTTTTGGCTTTGTGGTTGTGATGTTGTGTTTGCAAGTTGTCTGGGAAACCAGACTTTGTAGCATATGCTACTGTTTTTTTTCACTTCCTGTACATTTACCCTGTCTGTCCATAGTGATTTTTTAATGCACCGCAATTGCGGTGCTTTTTTTCTCTGCTTTGCTGTAAAATCCCTCAAACTTAATTAAAGAAAAATTTATTTTTTTATACCTTCTGGACTGTAGAACGAAAGGTATACGACATAGCATTCAAATTAACATCATTTATGAAAGCCTTTGATTCAGAAAAATTTCGCCAACAATTTCCTGCATTACTACCATCCTCTGAGTATCCAAAACCGACTGTGTTTCTGGATAGCGCAGCGACTTCTCTCAAACCCACATGTATGATTGAGGCGACTCAACGCTATTACCAGAATCACAGTGCAACTGTTCATCGCAGTCAACACGCAGCTGCACAAGCAATGACCGCACGTTATGAACAGGCGCGTTCTTTAGTCGCTGAATTGCTCAATGCATCGCAACCTGAAAATATTATCTGGACAAAAGGCACCAGCGAAGCCATTAATCTGGTTGCGCAAGGGTATTTCCGTTCCCGCTTATCTGCTGATGATGAAATTATCGTCAGTGAACAAGAACATCACTCCAATCTACTACCGTGGCTGATTCTGGCAGAACAAACTGGTGCTAAACTCGTTAAGTGGCCGATTGAAAAACGATATCAACAAAAACAATATCAACAAAAACAGTATCAACCAGAAATTAAAACACTGGCAGAACTACTCAATGAAAAAAGCCGATTGATTGCTATCAGCCAAATGTCAAATGTGACCGGAGCTACTGTTGATTTAACACAAATCACAGCTCTCGCCCATCAATATAACTGTCTGGTATTGGTCGATGGTGCTCAAGGCATTGTTCACACTCCCGCCGATGTACAACAGTTAGATATCGATTTTTATGCTTTCTCTGCACATAAGCTCTATGGGCCTAATGGGTTGGGAGTATTATATGGAAAAGGATCACTGCTGAATGCCATGTCTCCGTGGCAAGGGGGCGGGAAAATGCTTACACAGATCTCCTTCGACAGTTTTACACCAGAAGCAGTACCTTATCGTTTTGAGGCCGGAACACCGAACGTTGCCGGAGTCATCGGGTTTGCTGCTACATTGGAATGGTTAAAAACACTCGATACTTCACTTGCCGAGTCCTATGCTGTTACCCTGACAGATTATGCTGAGCAGCAACTCAGCGCGATACCGGGCTTTATCAGTTATCGTGCAACAGGAGCCAGCCTATTGGCCTTCAACTTTGCAGGCATACATCATCATGATCTGGCAACGCTGCTTGCTGAACAGAATATTTCCCTACGTTCAGGGCAGCACTGCGCCCAACCTCTGCTTGATGCCTTGGGGATCAACGGTTGCCTGCGGGCTTCTTTTATGCCTTATAACACCCAACAAGATGCAGATAAATTAGTCAGTGCAATAAAATTTGCCCTGTCACTGCTTGAGGAATAAATCACTAATGACATCACTGCCAACTCCTATCCTTGCCCCACATCCGTTTGGTACAGAAATTACGGAGCAACAACTGATTGAAAAATTTGAGCAATGCCGGCTGTGGGAAGATCGCTATCGGCAACTCATCGGGCTTGCTAAAAAGCTACCGAACTTGCCCGATGAGTTAAAACAACAGCAGATTGAGATTTCCGGCTGTGAAAACCGGGTTTGGCTGGGGCATCAATTGCTTGCTGAAAACCGCCTGCATTTTTATGGTGACAGCGAAGGGCGCATCGTGAAAGGCTTATTAGCATTTATCCTGACCACAGTGGAAGGAAAAACAGCGGAACAGGTCTTACAAACGCCATTAACCGAGTTGTTTCAGCAAGCAGGCCTCGAACAACAATTAAGTGGATCGCGGCTCAACGGTGTAAAATCGTTGATTAAGGCCGTGCAGGAAATTGCCCGCTCGTACTAAATTTGTTCATACCAAAACTAAAGACAGTTTTCCCGTTCCGCTTTAGCCACCATTTTTTTCAATGCGTGAGATACAGCAACGAAGCCAAAAGTCGCCGTAACCATTGTTGCGGCACCAAAACCAGAGGCACAATCCATCCGTTTTGAGCCATCAGCCGTACTTTTGGCCGCACAAACCGTGCCATCAGATTGTGGATACACCAGTTGTTCCGTTGAGAAAACACAGTCGATGCCCAATTTTCCTTTACCGTTCTTCACAACCCGATAATCAGATTTCAGACGTTCTTTCAATTTGGCAGCTAAAGGGTCCTGCACTGTTTTGGCTAAATCCACGACCTGAATCTGGGTCGGATCAAGCTGCCCACCCGCGCCACCCGTTGTTACCACAGGGATCTTATAACGACGACAATAAGCCAGCAGGGCAGCTTTCGAACGCACGCTGTCAATCGCATCAATGACATAGTTAAAATCCATTGATATCAATTCAGCAACATTGTCGGACGTAACAAAATCATCAATACAAGTGACCTGACATTCAGGATTAATCGCCCGTATCCGCTCTGCTATCACTTCCGTTTTTGGTAATCCCACATTCTGCACTAATGTATGTAATTGACGATTGGTATTGGTAATGCAGACATCATCCATATCAATCAGCGTAATCGCCCCAATACCCGTGCGGGCTAACGCTTCCGCTGCCCATGAACCGACACCACCGATGCCAACCACACAAACATGTGAACGGGCGAATAATGAAAGTGCTTTCTGGCCATATAATCGTGCAGTACCAGCAAAACGGTGAAGATAAGCATTAGAGAGAGAAACTTGCATCAATAATAAATCCTGAATAAAACCTATACCATCAGATACACTTTATTTTCCGCGTCGCCTCTTTGATTTATTAGTGGCAGTTTCGCGCGAAAATATCAGGCAAAGATAAGTCATCAATTGTTTGAATTGAGCAGGATCTTACTGGTTTACCGCCAAAAAGCCAGATAATGCTTTCTTCAATATCCAAACACATCCATAGTGGTTATAAAAACCCGCCATTTCTCCGGCACGGCTGCCAACACCATGATAAATATCGAAATGATGCCCTTTGATTGCGCCTCCAACATCCAGAGCCACCATCAGACGCATTCGGTACTGTCCGGTAAACTTGCCGAGGTTATCCAATACCGGTACTTCCGCCAACAATACTGTTCCTGGCGGAACTAATGCCTTATCCGATGCTACCGAAGCTTTTGCAACTAAAGGCACTGCACTGGCTCCCCGCACTGCGGTATAAGGTTCAGGCTTAAAAAATACGAAAGAAGGATTCTGTTCCAGAATTTGCCGAATTTCAGATTCATTATGCTTTTCAGCCCACTGCCGAATGGCTTTCATCGATATTTCTTCCCGTGGAATTTCTCCACTATCGATTAACACTTTACCTATACTGCGATAAGCATGACCATTCTTTCCACCATAACCAAAAAAGGTTAACGGTTTGTCGTCACCAAAATCCACATAACCACTCCCTTGTACTTCCATCAAAAAATTATCTATCAGAGAGTTGCTGTAGCCAATGATCCACTTTTTATCGAGAACCCCATTATATATAGCCGCACGATCCGGCAAGCGGGAATACGATTTATCTGGCATTTGGTACAGCGGATATCTAAATTCACCTTGTTTAATATGGCGAGCCTGTAATATAGGGGTATAGTAGCCGGTAAATTTGACATTGCCGTAATTATCTTCGCCTTCCATCTGGTAAGCGAGCAAACCAAACTGAGCTAAATTGCGAATATTTCCACCATACTGCACCCAGTTTTCGATAGCATTAAAAGTAGCGCGTTGATTGGCATACAATTGGGGTGAAGACTCGTTGATTAATTTGACCTGAGTGACAAAATCTCCGGCATTGACGGGAGAACCTTGTGCGTTTGGCGTATTAACAAGCTGGAAGTCTTGGGTAAAATGACCATCTTTATACTGCTGACCTTGCTCCGTCGGACGCAATTGACAAGCAGATAACAGAAAAACGACAACGCTACATAAAAGATATTTGCCCCAAAGTTTCATATAATGCTCTATCTCCCGCCATTTCGTTCCGAAAGCGAACAATATCAAACCCCAATAAATAATAAAATGTAGTTAGAAAAAAATAGATGACTCTGCTTAAATCACATGAGAACAAAAATAAAACAATAAGCTTTATTTTTAAGCAAAAAACAAACAAAATTGGTAAATATCAACAAAAAAGCTTGCAACGGAATCGATCCAGAGTATAGTGTGCCGACATCGGACGCGGGGTGGAGCAGCTTGGTAGCTCGTCGGGCTCATAACCCGAAGGTCGTCGGTTCAAATCCGGCCCCCGCAACCAATTCAGTATTGTTTTTATCGATACTGTTTTTTTATAGATATGATGTGCATTTGCAAGCAGACGGACGCGGGGTGGAGCAGCCTGGTAGCTCGTCGGGCTCATAACCCGAAGGTCGTCGGTTCAAATCCGGCCCCCGCAACCAATTTCCTGATTAAAGTCTCACTTCTTATCAAATTTTCAAGCTATCTATTACTCTTTTTATATTCACTATCTGTGTATATTCAATACGTAATATTCAACCGCAGAGTGGTCAATCCCCCTATTTGTAAATAAAAAGCCTCTCCTCCATTAAAGTAATTTATAAAATCATACAAAAACAATACATTTAATTAACAATTTATTATTATAGTTAGGCTATTTAAAAACCAACCTAAAATAAAGGTAGCAACATGCCATTTTCCCGTCCTTTTAGAGAATATTTTCATAAAGGTGATTTAATATATGGTTTAACTGATAGCAGGAAAAAATATGTTAATGAAAGTAAAAACTTTCTGATTGCCAAAAATCATAATGATAAAACTCTTTACCCACCAATATTTATTGATAATTATTTAACACCTGCCGAATTAAACCATATCGCAAATTTTATGAAAGAGTATCAAGAAAGAAACAAAACCAATAATTGGATAAATAATGAGGAAAAATCCAGTTTTCAAAATAGAATAGAAGAATACTATATAAAATATTCTTATGAAATACCCGAAAAACAAGAAGATAAAGACAAATATAATCTCTATAAAAATGATTTCTTTAATCATCTGAAAAGTCATCATAAATACCGAACTGTTACTGAAAACATCAATGAATATAATAAGAGATCCATGGGAAGAAAATGTAAAGGTGGATTATCATGGGCAAGCATGATCAATGGAAATTTACCTCATGCTATGCATATCCACTTTATACTTGATGGTATAAATATGGATACGGTAGTTTATAAACGCGATAAAAATATCACTGGAAAAGAATTAAGATGGCTTTTCAGACACAGAGCATATCCTCAAGTCGCTAATAAAATACAATTTTGGCTGAATGATACCCCAACGACTCCACCCTGGGAGGAAGCAAGATCAACTCTATGGAAGAATTATGCATGCCAAGATGACTACTCTGAAACACTTTCCCAATTATTTAACATACCATAATGTTCTCCCTATTTTATTTGGAGTGGATATTTCACCGTCGTGCTAATTCTGCTCCATTTTTAAAATAGGCTTTAATACCGGCAAAAATAGATTCAGCCACTTGCTGCTGGAATTTCGCAGTACGTAGTTTGCGTTCTTCTTCCAGGTTACTGATGAATGCAGTTTCAACCAGAATAGAAGGAATATCTGGTGCTTTTAATACGGCAAACCCCGCCTGATCGACGCTGTTTTTATGCAGTTTATTCATTTTACCCATGCGCTTAAGCACTTCATCCCCAAATTTCAGGCTGTCATTAATTGTCGCAGTTTGAACCAGATCCAGCATAGTGTGATCCAGATATTTATCACCGCTTTTACTCACTCCACCAATCAAATCAGCCTCATTCTGTGTTTGGGCTAGAAAACGGGCAGCATGACTGGTGGCTCCTTTCGTTGACAAAGCAAATACGGAAGATCCTCTAGCGGCTCGATTAGTAAAGGCATCAGCATGGATGGAAATAAACAGATCCGCCTGCATTTTACGTGCTTTTGCTACCCTGACTGTCAGCGGAATAAAAATATCTTCATTACGGGTCATATACACTTTCATCCCCGGCTGACGTTTAATAAGGGCTTGCAGACGGCGGGCAATCTGTAAAACAACATCTTTCTCACGGGTTTTGTATTTCCCGATAGCGCCAGGATCTTCACCACCATGACCGGGATCAAGCATAATCACAATTGGCCTGTTCTTCCCAGCCTTGCCTGTTTTTTTCCTGTCTGTCGGTGGCATATGCTTTTCCAGATTTCCGCTGTTGTACTCTTCAAGCAGTGCCAGCAAAGGATCATCATTGACTTTCGCTACTTTTGGATAGAAATCTAACACCAAACGATGTTTGAATTTCGCAATAGGTGGCAAAGTAAAAATATGTGGCGCAACCGGCTGCTTAATTTCAAACACTAAACGTACAGTTTTGGGATCAAACTGCCCCGCTCGTACCAGTTTCAAATAAGGATCACGCTGCTGAACTTGCGATCCCATACTACTCAGGACACTATTGAGCTGGATACCCTGCAAATCAATCACAATCCGGTTAGGATTTGAAAGTGAAAACTGGCGGTATTTAAGCGAAATATTAGACTCCAGCGTCACTCTGGTATAGCTTGATGCAGGCCAAATGCGCACAGCAATCACTTGTGACGTTGCTGCATAACCTATCGGGCTAATACTTAACAACCAAAGGGCTGCTGCTCCTTTCAGCAAACGGCGACGTGAAGAATTATGGTCTGAATGACTCATTATTTATTCCATTTAAAAACAACCAGACAGTAATTTTTATCTAAGCGACAGTTAGGTGGAAGACTCTAATTAATTATAAAGAGACTGTCATCAAAAAAAGCTTTTTCTGCTATCTGAACAGCTATACTCTATGAACTTCAGGATGCAGCGTAGGCAAAAAAGCCGCGACCTGAAAGATAACAAATATAAATATCAATATAAATAATAGCCTTGTTTTTATCCATATTCCCTCTTGCCATTTCCCTCCCAAAGAATAAAAATATAAAAAATACGAATAAAAATGCAATTGAGGGGAATATCATGAAAGAACGCCGTACCGAATTAGTTGAAATTTTCCGGCATTCGGTTCCTTATATTAATGCACATCGTAACAAAACTTTTGTCATTATGTTGGGCGGTGAAGCTATCGCCCATGAAAACTTTACTAATATTATTAACGACATCGGCTTATTATACAGTCTCGGCATTCGTTTGGTTGTTGTGTACGGTGCCCGGCCACAAATCGATCAGAACCTCACCCAACATCATCATCAACCGATTTATCATAAATACACCAGGGTAACTGATGTTAAAACACTGGATTTGATCAAACAGTCCGCGGGTGTGTTACAACTTGATATTACAGCTCGACTTTCCATGAGCCTCAGTAATACACCATTGCAAGGTGCCCATATTAATGTGGTCAGCGGTAACTTTATCACTGCTCAACCTTTAGGGATCGATGATGGTATTGATTATTGCCATAGTGGCAAAATTCGCCGGATTAACGATGAAGCCATAAATCAACAGTTAGATAACCATTCTATTGTATTAATCGGGCCTGTTGCTGTTTCCGTTACTGGCGAAAGTTTCAACCTGACAACCGAAGAAATTGCTTCACAACTGGCGATTAAATTAAAAGCCGAAAAGCTGATAGGGTTCTGTTCATCACAAGGCGTCACCGATACGGAAGGGAATACTTTATCAGAAATTTTCCCCAATGAGGGGGAAATACTATTGAGTAAACTAGAGAGTACCGGAGATTACTCCTCCGGGACAGTACGTTTTTTACGTGGCGCGATTAAAGCCTGCCGCCGTGGCGTTCGGCGCAGCCATTTGATCAGTTATCAAGAGAATGGTTCTCTAATTCAGGAATTATTCTCCCGCGAAGGCATCGGAACCCAAATTGTTATGGAGCGTTCTGAACAGATCCGTCGCGCCAATATCAACGACATAGGAGGCATTCTCGAACTTATTCATCCTCTGGAACAGAATGGGGTCCTGGTTCGCCGCTCACGGGAACAACTGGAAATGGAGATCGATAAGTTTACCCTGATAGAGCTCGATAATGTCACTATCGCCTGTGCTGCCCTGTACTCTTATCCTGCGGAAAAAATCGGTGAAATGGCCTGTGTTGCCGTACACCCGGATTACCAAAATTCTTCACGTGGCGAGGTGTTATTAGGCGCTATTATTAATCAGGCCAAACAAATCGGACTGGAAAAGTTATTTGTCCTTACGACTCAAAGTATTCACTGGTTTCAGGAGAAAGGTTTTGAACCCGCAGAAATTACTATGTTACCAGTGGAAAAACAGGCGCTGTATAATTACCAACGCCGTTCCAAGATCTTGATGTTGGATCTACATAACCTCCCCCATATATAGGTAACGGTATAGGTGAAGGTTTATAATCTTGAGGATTTATGCCTTAAGCCATTCTATTAACCCACTCCGCCTTTGAGTGGGTGTCGCAACAGCCTTAGACAAAACTCCCTTATGTGCGTATAGCGTCAATTTCTCACGAGCGCGGGTCAAAGCCGTATAAACCAGCTCCCGGCTCACAACAGGAGAAAACTGGGTTGGTAACACTAATGCTGTATGCTCAAACTCAGAGCCTTGTGATTTGTGCACTGTCATTACATACGCCGTTTCATGCAGGGGCAAACGGCTTGGCTGAAAAGGTTTGATCTGCCCGTCCGATAACTGGAAATAGGCTTTCAACTCATTATTCTGATCCTTAAGCATAATACCAATATCACCATTAAACAGCCCCAATGTGCTGTCATTGCGCAAAATCATGATCGGCCGTCCGGCATAGCCCCGATTCTCCATAAACTGATTTCCCGTATATTTGGGTAAAGCAATCATTCCCTTACGATGCAGCAATTGTTCCACTCGCTGGTTCAATCCACTGACACCAAACGGCCCTTCTCTTAAAGCACATAACAACCTGAAACGGTTAAATTCGACCAGGATAGTCTTTTCAGGTGCCTTTTCGTTCACCAGCGCCAAATAGCAGGAATAACTTTCTGTAGTTTCAATCAACAAACGCTGATAGTCTTCATCTTCTGCAAGGGGATTAAAGTCCACATCAGACAGAGATTGCCTTAATACAGTTGTAACACGCTTACTGTCCCCCTGATTGACTGCTGAAGCCAGTTGCCCAATACCAGAGGCAGCATTAAAACGATAACTCTTACGCAGCAAACATAAACAATCCCGCACTGTCAGAGTTATATCTTCTGGCTCAGATATTGAATATGACACTAACTGGCAACCCGTTAACTTCGTCAATTGATTTGCACGATCGATACTGTATCCTTGTTCAGCAAAACGACAGATATCTCCCAATACCGCTCCCGCTTCTACAGAAGCCAACTGATCTTTATCCCCCAGAAAAATCACTTTTGCTTTTGCTGGCAGGGCATCAATCAAACGCGCCATCATGGGTAAATCTACCATGGAGGCTTCATCAACAATCAGGATATCAAGGGTAAGCGGATTATCACGATGATAACGGAGTTTTTGGCTTTCAGGCTGTGCTCCCAGCAAGCGATGGATGGTTTGTGCCTGCTCAGGGATATTCCGCCGCTGTTCATCTGTCAAAGCCAGTTTGTTGACTGCCTCCCCAAGCGATTCAGTCAATCTGGCAGCCGCTTTCCCTGTAGGAGCCGCCAGTTGAATACTCAATGGATTTCCTTCATTCAATTTAATCAATGTGGCCAGCAACTTCGCTACTGTTGTTGTTTTTCCGGTTCCCGGCCCGCCAGAGATAACAGAAATACGGCTGGTGACAGCCACTGCTGCTGCCACTTTCTGCCAATCGATTTCACTTTCAACAGCGACACCAAAAAGTTCATCTAAAATGTTCCGTAGCTGTATTTCATCAATATCATCAGCCAGTGCCACATCAGCAAAAAACGCGGCTATCCGACGTTCACTTTGCCACATCCGCTGCAAGTAAAGGCGATAACCAGAAAGTATTATCGGTGTGGGAAACTGCCCATCGCCTATTGCCGGGCATGCCTGCAAGACAGCAATCATTTGTTGTTGACTGGGTTTTCCTACTAAAGTCCACAGTGATGCCACTAACTCAGGATGTCGCCCTTCAAATAAATGTTCAGGTGAAATCCTGTTCAAAGGCAGGCAAACATGACCCGCCCCCGCTTCTGCACTCAAATAGGCAGTAATCAGCAATAATAATGGATTTTCATCTTCAATCATCGCATAGGCAAACTGCACATCTAACGGACGCAGCAATTTTTGAGCAACAGCTTGCTGCAATAATGGCATTACGTTCATGACTGCACTCATGCACTTTGTTCCTCATCAGTTGCACAATCGTCGTTTATACAGTCAACAGTACAATCGACGGTACTAAAGAGCATATCCAGTGCATCAACAAATTCAACCGGTGGCAGATAGCGATAAATACCCTGTCCCGGATTATTGTTATCAATGCCACGCAGAAACAAATATATCACCCCACCAAAATGCTGCCGATAATCATAGTCCGTCAATCGATGGCGTAAATAACGATGCAGTGCCAGCGTATAGAGTTGGTATTGCAAATCATACCGATGCTCTATCATGGCTGAGGCCATAGCTTCCTGAGTGTATGATTCGCTGCTTTCTCCCAACCAGTTCGATTTATAATCCACCACGTAAAACTTATCCTGCCAGCAAAATACCAAGTCAATAAACCCTTTCAACATACCTTTGACCTGATGGAAGGACAAAGGAGCGCACTGTGCTGACAAGGGATCATAACGATGGGTTAAGGCATCCAATGCGTTGGAACGCAGTAAATTATCAACCGGCAGATAAAACTGCATTTCGTTTTGTTGATGATAATGTGGAACATCCGCAAGCCGCATTCCTTGTTCATTTAACGCTGCGGTCTGGATATCCATCATCCATTGCTGCAATACTGATGCCCAGCTCTCATCAAAACCTGCGGTTGTCAGCTTTTCCGCCAACCAGATCTGATCCGGCCGAGAGCTGAAATCCAGCTCTTCCAGAACTGAATGTAAAAACGTTCCAGCTGATGCCCCGCGCGGAAAAGTATGCGGTGTCATCAGCATTGATGGTTCAACTTGTTTTTCACCACGAACGTCAATATCAAGTTTCGGTGCAATGGATTGGACAATCACTTCTACTGATTCGCCAAACGCACTGACATGAGCCTGAGAGCTGATATAATTATGAGAAACTGAACTCTGTAAGCCGGAATAACTGGTTACCCGCCAGTCATCCCGAATGGCGCGCCGGAATTTTCTGGCAGCCAGTAATAACACATCTTCACTTCTGGGTTCCCATCTTTCATCACCAATATCCTTTATCGGTATCACCTGAATATTGTCATCTTTGAGTTCATTTAAGCTACATTCCAGTAACGCTGCATCACCTTTCTGCCCTTTTTGCACCAAATAACCAAGAGCGGAAAGATGTAAATCCGTATCCCCGGTTTTTTTCTTATTCCCCTGAATCAATGGCGCAACACCGACACTACAGTGATACACCGCTCGCGTTAAAGCCACATAGAGCAGACGCAAATCTTCCGCCAACCGCTCTTCATCGGCTAATGCCAGTTTTTCACTATCCTCAAAGATACTGAAATGGGTTTCAAAATTCTGACGATCGTGATAAATAGCCCGTTCCTGTTTTTTGAAGCTACAAATAAAAGGCAGCCAGACCAAAGGGTACTCGAGCCCCTTTGATTTGTGGATGGTACAAATCTGAACCAGATGTTTATCACTTTCCAGACGCATTTGCTGACTTTCTAACTGTGGATCAGGACGGGAAATCTGCTGTGCCAGCCAGCGAACCACTGAATGTTCACTATCCAATTGCAACGATTCTTCCTGCAACAGTTCACTAATATGCATAATATCAGTCAAACGACGCTCACCGTCATATCCTGCCAAGAGATTCTCTGAAATTCGGTATTTTCCCATGACTGCCCGTAACATCGGCAAAACACCACGTAAGCGCCACAACCGGGCATAACTGTCAAACTCATCCACCAACGTATTCCATGCTGTTTCATCATGGTTTAGCTGATCAATCTGCCGGGCACTTAAGCCAAATAAACTACTGGCTAATGCACTTCTGAGTACACGTTCCTTTTCTGGTGATAACACCGCTTGCAGAAGCCAGAGCAAGTCTTTAGCTTCTGGCGTATCAAATACATTCTCACGATTGGAAAGGAAGACAGATGGGATCTGTAATTTATTCAACTCATCACGAACCAATGCGGCTTCACTGCGACTACGCACCAATACCGTAATATCCGCCGCTGTAACAGGCCTGCTTTTTTCACCCCGTTGCAACAGCGCATTCCCTTCCTGCCCTGCCAGTAACCAATCTCTGATTTGAGCAGCACACAATCGTGCCATGCCCTGTTCGTAATCCCTTTTTGAAACTCCCTCTCCAGACTGGAACCAGAACTGCAAGGCTGTTTGTTCCTGCTCATGGAGCAAGAATTTCAGGTCGTGATTTTTCTCTGCTGAGTTGACGTGAATAAACGGAATTTGGTCAAACAGAAACGGACGCTCTGTATGGGAAAACAACTTATTGACCACTTGTACCATCGGAGCAGAAGAACGCCAGTTAGTTTCCAACGTGTAATGCGCACTCACTTGGGCACGCGCCTGAATGTAGGTGAAAATATCCGCCCCGCGAAATGCATAAATTGCTTGTTTGGGGTCACCAATGAACAACAAACCATTTTCCGCTTGATGACGATATATGGCCTGAAAAATTCGGTATTGCTGCGGGTCAGTGTCCTGAAACTCATCGATCATCGCAACGGGGTAACGTTGCCGGATGGTTTCCGCCAGTTTTTCTCCACCTTCACGCTTCAAAGCGGTATCCAATCGCGTCAGTAAGTCGTCAAAGCCCATATGCCCACGCATCAGTTTTTCCTGATTGATGGACTGGCGTACTTCAACAATCGCTTTGGAGATGATGATGTCGCGTATGGTTAGTGGTTGTTGATATAAGTCATCAATGGCCGTAAACACGGGATGCCGGGGAACGTCACCCTTTTTGGTTTTTTCTTCCAATCTTGACTGGCAAAATTTATCCAAGTCTTTAGGAAGTTGATAATCTCTGGTTTGTGATTTAGCCCACTCAGAAACGCTATTCAGCCAATTTGGTAAATTATTCTTACTGTAACTGCGCTTATCTACCCCAGAATTACCAATCAGCGCTTGTAAATCCTGTACAGCCTCATTCCACTGCTGTTTGACCCCATCAATCAAAGCAATAATCTTTTCGTGGCGGCTAACTAAGGTTTCATCACCGTCCGGCGCGTTGATGATATATGGAATATCCCCTCGAAGATGATCAGATATATCTTCCAACAGAGCATCTGGCCCACTCCATTCCTGACTGATCACCGTCGCCATTGATAGCGACAACGGATAACAGTGGCGCCGCCAGAAATCAGCACAACTTTGCTTTCGAAGTGGATATTCATCCTGAATCAACGTTTGCTCAAACAGAATGCCGGATTCAAACGCATTGTGCACCAACATGCGCTGGCAGAAGCCATGAATGGTGTAAATTGCCGCTTCGTCCATTTGACGTTCAGCAGCCAGTAACCAATCCGCCGCACTTTGCCTGTCGGGGATCTCTGCCAGCAATTGCTGATAAACCGGATCATTTACCGCGTTATTCTGCCGAATGCATGCCAGTCGCAACTGGTGGATATTTTTACGAATACGTCCACGCAATTCATCTGTTGCTGCCTTGGTAAATGTTACAACCAAGATCTCTTCAACATTAAGCGGACGGGAAAAGGCGGCATTGCCGCCCAATCCGAGTAACAAACGCAGGTAGAGTAAACCTATCGTGTAGGTTTTTCCCGTACCTGCTGAAGCCTCAATCAGCCGCTGACCATGCAGCGGCAATGTTAACGGGTTAAGTTTATGAGACGTTATGTTACGGGGTATTTCTGTGCTCACTGAGCATTCACCTTAATCGGTAATTGTTTCTGAAAAGCGGATACATTCGGGTAAGTCTTCCAGCCTTTCAACTCTGCATATTGATGAAGTGAGCCTTTCTTCCCTGTAATTTGTGAAATCAGTGCTAAACCCTGACGTTTCATGACTGCTTTATCATAAAATTCAATCAATTGTGCTTTCGTCACTTTTTCAAGAGAGGCAATCATTTTCTCTCTTGAATCAAATTTGAAGTTATTAAGACCAAAATCACTGCCGTAACGGGATGCTTCCGCAGAAAACGTTTGTGGTGGTTGGCGCATCTCTGTCAGCAATACTGTTTTATACTGCTCAAAATTTGCATCAGACATTGCCTGCAATTTTTTCTTAGTTTGCTGATAGAAACTCTGGTAACGCTGGTGCAGGTAATCAGGCTGTTCGCTGTTACTCTGCAACAGGAAGCCGAGTCCCCATTGTTCTCCTACCCTTGTATTGAAGGCAAAAACCGCATAACCCAATTGCTCTGTTGTTCTTAATTGATCATAGAACCAAGTCGATAAAATACTACTCAGAAGATTAGAATAGGCATATCCATTAATGCGATCATATCCCGTCGGGATGTAGACTTCCGCCAGTGCATTATCAGTGCTACTGGAAGTGCCTTCAAAGTTAACAGCATAATTACGTTTCAATTCGACATTTTCGCCACTCCACCACACAGTACCCTGGTTGGCGAGCTGCTTATGCGCAGATATAACAATATCAATACTCTGTTTTTCGGTTAAATTACCGAAGACGACCGCCTGTAAAGCAGAATTGTGGATCATCTTATGACGGTATTTAACAATATCATCAACATTGATGCTATCCATCGCTTTTAAGCGTTCAGACTGTTCAATATAAGGAACATTGGATAAACGAGAAACCGGCTGCATTGCCATTTCATAGGCTTTGCCTTCATTGGCGATTTCCAACTGGTTACGATACCAAGACTTCGCTTGTTTCAGTTCAGCCGGAGTTGGTATAAATGCCATATACTGGCTGATAGCAGAAGTTAACAATTCAGGTAAATGTTGGGTATAACCATATGCCCCGATTTGCAACCCATCACTATACTCGGTTGTCATCGCCAGACCTCCGACGGACGCCTGATAACCAAGCTGATCCAGTGCAAGAGAAGACAAATAAGACAACAGAGCGTAAGTCACCTGTTCTTTGGCGCTCTTCACTCCATCAGCATTGCGCAGATCCAATGCGATGCTTGCTTTCGGTTCATCGGCAAAATATTGACTTGGCATATACAGCAGACGAACACTCGGCTGTTCCAGAATCATTTTGGGATGTTTCTGGCTGCCAGATGTCTTAATCAGGGACAAATTATCAGGAATATAAGGGTTCAGTTCTGGTAAAGAGAATGAAATACCTTTTTCCAGTTTTTGCCACTCATTACGCTGTTGTTGAGTAATTTTATTAACCTGATAAGGTGCCTGAACAAAATAAGCCTCTTTGTTATGTGGCTCTTTCGGGCTGATAAACCAAATGCGAGCATTTTCAGGTGTCAATTGAGCCAAACGGCTGGCAATAGCCTGAGGGTTGTATTCATCCGCAAGATAGCAAGCATCCACCACATGAGAAACAGGCACCTGTAACATGGCATCAACTAACGACTGAATATAGTTCATATCCCGTACGATTGAGGCATACTGGAATGATAAATTGAATACTTTAGCCATTTCATCAAAATAGCTTTTTTGAATGCCTTTTTGCTTTAGCAGGTTAATGTAAGAAAAGATAGCCGCAATAACCTGATCACGCCGCTCAAGCCCTTTGTCTGTCAATGTGACATAAATACTGAATGAACCGGAATTACCATCTGTTTTCGGGCTGGCACTGGCACTGATCCCTTCGGCCAGCCCCTGTTTCAGTAACCAGTCAGACAGGGTATTCTCACTGCGGTTACCAATCAGATAGCCAATATAGGCATCAGTTTTACTGCGAAAATCAGCGCTATTATCGGCAATGCTGAATTCCAGTTGCAACGATTTATAAGGTTTAAATGGCACGTAATGGATAATGACATTTCTTTCTTTATCTGTTATCGCCGGAACCGTAATGGCAGAGACGGAAGCATGTCGATTCGGAATACGGCCAAAAGTATCCACCGCAATCTGAGCTAATTTTTCTATCGGCTGATTGCCATACAGGACACCTTTCATCAAATTGCCAGAGTAATAACGCTGATAAAAATCAACCAGTGCAGTCTGTAACTTACTGTCTGGTTTATCTTTCAGGGTTTCCAGATTTCCCCCCGCAAAACGGGAATTCGGATGAGCCGGATTCAAGGTTTCCGAACGGATCTGCCAGATGCGGTGCCCTTCTCCGGCACGAGCAATGGTCATTTCGTTATCAACGGCATGGCGCTCCCAATCAGTACTCTCAGGATCTAACAAAGGCTCTGCAAGTGCATCGGCCAGACGATCTGTCGCCTCTGCCAAAGAACCATTCTCAACTTCCAAATAAAAGGCTGTGCGGTTGGGTGAAGTGCTGGCATTGCCGCTCCCTCCATGTTTCTGTAAGAAACCATCAAAGCTGCCGGGCTGAGGATAGCGTTTAGACCCCATAAATACCATGTGTTCCAAATAGTGTGCCAGTCCAAGCTGATTATCTGGATTCTGCATATGACCAACGGGGATTGCCACAGCCGCCAATGATTTAACTGCTTTTTCATCTGAAACCAGCAGAACTGTCATGTCATTTTTCAGTTGGATAGCTTTATATTCACGGAAATCACGCTCACTTTTATGAATGGTTTCCGGTAACGGTTGCCAAGGCGATTCGGCATATGTTGTTTCTCCCCAGAAAAGTAGAAAAAGCATCATCGTGATGCGAATAACATATTTAGGCATAACCTAATATTCTCCCTATTTCTTCTTTAAGCTATTTCTTCTTTAAATAGTACGCCATAGGCAACAAGTAGTTCTGCACTTCGCGTTTCATGCGTACCCAAAATGATTGATCCACCTGCCTGAAAGCTCTTTGAGTATAAGCATCACTAAATTCACCCTTTTTTCCTTGTGTTCCTAGCCATTGCTGCATTAATTTGCTTTCCGCTTTTTGCTGAGCTTCCTCACTAAAATTAATCTGCTGGCTTTCCTTGTCGTAACAAGCCTCCAGCCATGCCCAACCACTTCGGCAGAACAGAGGAAGAGGCTCGGACATCCCTTGAAAATAGCCTGCAACCAACTGATTCAGATAGTTCTTGGCTTCATCGGTTGTCAATGGTGAAAAATGCCATACACTGCTTTCCCTTCCATACATGCGACTTTCACCTTCTCCTCCTGAGAAGCAGTAAGCAAGATGTTCAATCCATAGTTGGATACCATCATTGGCAGTTAAGTTCGCCGGACGCCAACATAAAATTCCGTCAGATTGAACTTGGTTAATTTTTCCGGTCAGAGTAACAGCATCTAATTCATGGCGTAATGCTATGACAGAAGAGTCCATTCTCTCCTCTCGTACCTTATCTGCCAATGGCTGCATCGCCTCAAGCTGATTCCGCCAATATACTTCACCAAATGCACCGTGTGGCAACCCACCTGATGCACGGAGGTGATAAAACAATGAGTCAGGTTGCCCCTGCTCAAGCAAAATGTTCAATAACAATTGATTGAATTGATAACGCTGCAAATGATCCAATACAAAAGGCTCTTCCTCAGGTAATTCCGTTTCTTCAATAACAAAATGGACTTTCAATTTTTGCTGAAAAAATGCCCTGACCGGATGGCGATAAAAACGAACCAGATCATCCAACGCCACTTCTGTTATCTCACGAGTATCGCAGTCTAACGGCTGACCAAAATGAACGGGGGAAATGCCTTGCAAACTGGCTGCCGGTAGCCATTCAACCGCATAACTTTGTAGCTCATGATCGGGTTGAAAGTTTTCCGTGGCAAAAGGGACACGCGTATGTTGCCGCAACAGATGATTTCTGACTTTTTTTGCACTGTCATCCACATTGAGCATCTCATCTCCCGGCAAGCAGCAACTCTGGCAAACATAATCCAGCAGTTCGTTAACCAATACGGAAGGGTTACATTCTGTATCATCGCGAATTGATTTACCAATGTAACTGATATACAAACACTCTTCTGCTGATATCAATGCTTCCAGAAACAGATAACGGTCATCGTCACGCCGTTTCCTGTCCCCTCTCTGGCTTTTTTCTGTCATCAGATCAAAGCCAAGTGGTGGGATTGTTCGTGGATAAATACCATCATTCATTCCCAACAAACAAACAACTTTAAAGGGAATAGAGCGCATTGGCATCAGAGTACAAAAGTTCAGGGAACCCGCAAGAAAACGTTGGCTGATCTTCTCATCATCAAAACGCAGAGCTAACTCATCACGCAGTAAGATCAGGGGTATTTTTTTGTCATAATGTGCATGCAAACCATTCTCAATCACCTTCTGCCATTGCTGGATGATCAATGCCAATACCAGCTCGGTTTCATTATCCGCAATAAAAAAGGTTTCCAGCAATTGTGGACAAATACCAAGCCAGTCCGTCAATGATTGCTCTTCACTCAGAATCCTGCGCCAGCGATTTAATTCCATCAAAAACTCAGCCAGTTGCCCGGCCAGTTCTGCGGCAAGGCCACTGGATTCATCATAAGGTAAAACCTCATTCCACGGGCCTGCGTGGCTATCCATTGCATAACCTAGCAACATGCGTGTCAGACCAAAATGCCAGGTATTCTGCCCGGTGGCAGGCAATGACAGCGCTTCAATATTGTCATCATCCAGCCCCCAACGGATACCGGATTCCTTTACCCAACGCCGCAATAAACGTAACCCATCTTCCTGAATTGCGAACTTATCAGCCAGAGAAGGTACTTCCAATAATGCTAATACCTGCTCGGCTGTAAAACGGCTCTGAGGTAAATCCAATAAAGTAATAAAAGCCTGCAATACCGGGTGTGCCTGACGGGCTTTACGATCAGAAATGGCAAAAGGAATATAACGTTCATCCGGTGCGTTACCGAATACGGCCTGAATATAGGGCGTATAATTGTCGATATCAGCCATCATGACAATAATGTCCCTCGGTGTCAGAGAAGGATTATCATCTAACAGACGCAGTATTTGATCCTGCAAAACCTCGACTTCTCTCTGTGGACTGTGGCACGAATGAAAAGACAGAGAATGATCTTCCCAGACAATCTGTCGTTTCTTCAGACTATTTTTGAATGTGCTTTCTGTAGAGCCAATTTGAGCATGATCTTCAAGATGCAAGATATCCCGCTGGAGTTGATGCAGAATACAATCTGGCTCCAGTTCAACAAAAGCATGGATGTCAGCATCCGGCTCCAATTGGGACAACAGGTAAAGATTATCTCTTCCTAATTTTCCCCATGAAGCCAGTAAAGGGTTACTCAGATTCTGTTCCCCTTCTTCATTAAAAAGGGATTGCGCACTATCTGGATCTCTGAATCGTTCTAATGATTGCTGACTGCGGTAATGTCTAGGTTTACGGCTGTTCAATTTAGCAAGAAATGCGTAATTCTGAATATCACCCCAATAATATTGGCACGGGTTAGTGAACATTAGGTGGATATCAATCTGCTTACCCAGTGCCTTGAATACTTGCAGGTAAGTGGGAGGTAAAGAAGATATGCCACAAATAAAGATCCGTGAAGGCAGTTTTTCCTGTGGAAAATTTCCATCTTCCAATGCTGAAATAAAGCGATGATATAAGTTGGCACGATGCCACAGAGGTTGCTGTAGTTGATACGTGTACGCTATCAACTCGATCCATAACCGTTTCTGCCATTCCTGGTTCACACTTAGTCCATCAATGAGTTGCCCACTTTCCCAGCTCTCCAGCCATTGAGGACGATAAACCAGGTATTGGTCAAACAGGTCAGCAACTCTGCCTGCCAACTGATGGATCTTACGTTTATCATGATCCTGATCGAGATAATGTCTGAGTACCACAAACTCAGGCTCAGTTAACAGGTTGGGTAGAAGTGTCATCAGTTTCCATTTCATGGCATCTTTGCTGAATGCACCTTCTCTGGGAACATCAGGCAATACCTGTGTAAACATCTGCCAGATAAACGTTGCCGGCAAAGGAAATTCCATATTTGCAGCAATCCCTAATTTCTCTGCCAGTTGAATTTGCAGCCACTGTGACATACCGGGGCTTTGAACCAGGATCACTTCTTTGTCAAATGGGTTAGCGAGGGGGTTCTCCCTGATAAATATCGCCATCAACTCTTTCAGAATATCGAGTTGATTTGAATGATAAACTTTAAACATCAATGCTCCCGCTTGCACAAAACCAGCGTTCTAATTTACCTGAAGGATTATAGCTTTTTGTCACAGTTACCGTTATCTGATAGCACCCCAATGGATGAAATTCCTGTCGAAACTCCGTTTCCCACCCTTGTTGTGATCCCTTTTCACCTTCAATCATCTTTCCTTTTAATGACTCATATTGTTCCAACTGCTCATGTGCCAGTTTTACTGCCTTAAGTTGTAACCAATACTGCTGGAAATTTGATAACAGTGCCTGATGGTAACGCATTAAACCTAACAGCGAGACAGCAAATACGACAGATGCCACCATGACTTCCGGCAAACTTATGCCATTCTGCTGCTTATGCCTGCGAAATATTTTCATAAACAAAATTCAATCGGTATGACAGGACAAAAATCTAACCAACCACTTTTAACAGGAGTAAGTGTATCCTGATTTGAACCTTTCATCTGTTTCATCCATTGATAAAGTTCAAGATGTTCTCCGGCAGAAAACGATGCTATTCCCTTTAACAGAAAAAGATCATCCTGATAACGCCTGAGGCAACTTTGCAAATAAGATCCTGATTTCTGTAAACAGATCCAGCTCCCCAACTCCCGTGAATGAAGCGGCCATGACTGTACTGAACCCCATGCCAATGATGACTCTGCCTGTTGAAAAGCATTCAGATATTTCTGTTCATCAAACATCATCAACATGGCATTTTCTTGCTGGTAATGCAGTGCTTTCAGCGTCATTAAACTTAATGTCAGCATCATAAGAATCGATACCAACAGAGCATTACCTTTTTGGTCTTTATGCTGTTGGCTTAAGTCATGCACCAGGTGATTTCCTTATGTTGCGCAACCGAATTATGGTTTGGTAGTGATAAACAACAGAAGGAGATTTCACCCAACTGGCTTTGATGGACAATGTTATAAATATCAGCCTATTTTTTGACTGTGATTTTTCAAGGTGAAAAGTGTCAATAGTGACTTCTTTGGGATCAAAAAGCCGTTCCCAGTTATTTTCCTGACAATTTCCTGCTCCTCTTTTCCATTCAAGAGCACGATTATTTAATCGGTAACCAAAAAATTCAGAGGCTGTGTGCTCAGGCTCTTCCCATTGATTATTTAAATTAAGGTCAAAAGCGACAATAAAACAGGAATGGGTAGCTTCGGTATTTTTATTTTGAATCACCAACGCTTCTCCTTTACATTGTTTACTGTCCTGACAATAGCCTGCCCGCCTGAGATCTTTTTCCATCATATGAGCTACCCGATTCACCAGGTAGTGGAGACGGTATTGACGGTAGAGATCGAGTATCTGGCCGGATAAAACAGGATAACTCTTTGCCATCGCAATAAAAATTACGCTGCCAATCAACATAGCAACCAGAACTTCCAGCAGAGAAAAACCTGACTGATTTTCTCTGGAACAGTTTCGCCTGAAACAGCTTATAGCCCATATCATGAGTTTTTGATGTCTCCACAATCAGGAAGCTGATTTATATGATTACTGCATGTCCTGATTCGCCCTCTCCCTGAAATGACGATACTTATTTCTCCGGCAGAATTTGCCAGTACAAAGCTGGCTGGCATCGCGGTATTTCTGACACCATAAAAATCGATTCGCTTACTGGTTGTTGATACCAGAAGCACATCATCATGTGGTGAACTGACACGCTCTCCTTCCCCTTCATTGCAATCTGTACTCACGGTAATTGAGGAAACAAGACACCAGGATTGCCCAGTCACCAGCCACAATGTTCGTTCCTGATTCATATAATTCGCCAGAGCCTGCTGCCTTTCCATAAAAGACAACACATTCTGCACGGCTGATTGCAACTGCAAGCCACTCTGGTAATTTACCCAACTATGCAATCCGTAGAGCAAACTCATTGAAATTAATATCATTGCTATCATTAACTCTAACAATGTAAATCCGCTTTGCCGGTTAGTGTACTTATCGCTCATCAGCATCCAGCCTATTTCTCTGTTTACTGGTTTAAATTCTCGCTGGCGAAAATATCTTCAATTTGGAAGAAAATAAAAAGCGTAATTTTTTATTTATGCGAGGAGATTTGAAGAGAAATCTCAGTATATTGCTCTGTTACATTCTATTTGCGAGCCAGTCCAACAACATGACCAATGAGATTAAAATTTGCACAAATTAACGACTTCGACTTGGTGATCAGGAAATAGGAAATAGGAAATAGGAAATAGGAAATAGGAAATAGGAAATAGGAAATAGATGAGTTTCAGGCAGAAATATAAGGGTATGAATTAAAATTCTAAATTATTTTTTCGGATAAATATTTTTTCCATCCCTAAAGAGGGATGGAAAAAATAATGCAGAATTAAATCGCCACCGGGGCTTTAATACCCGGATGCGGATCATAATCGACAATTTCAAAGTCTTCGAATCGATAATCGAACAGAGATGCGGGCTTACGCTTAATAACCAACTTTGGCAACGCTTTGGGTTCACGGCTCAATTGCAGTTTCGTCTGCTCCATATGATTGCTGTAAAGGTGGGTATCACCGCCAGTCCAGACGAAATCCCCCACTTCCAGATCACACTGCTGAGCCATCATATGAACTAACAAAGCATAGCTGGCAATGTTAAATGGTAATCCTAAAAATACATCACAGGAACGCTGGTAAAGCTGGCAAGACAGTTTGCCATCTGCCACGTAAAACTGGAAAAATGCGTGACAGGGTGCCAAAGCCATTTTGTCCAATTCGCCAACATTCCATGCAGAAACAATGATCCGGCGGGAGTCGGGATCACTCTTTAATTGTTCAATAACATTGGTTAGCTGATCAATCTGACGACCATCCGCTGCTCCCCAGGAGCGCCATTGTTTACCATAAACTGGCCCTAAGTCACCATTTTCGTCAGCCCATTCGTCCCAGATAGTAACGCTATTATCATGCAGGTATTTAATATTGGTATCACCGTTCAGGAACCACAACAGTTCATGAATAATAGAGCGGAGATGGCAGCGTTTGGTTGTTACCAGCGGAAAACCTTCTTGCAAATTGAAACGCATCTGATGACCAAAGATTGAAAGTGTCCCTGTGCCTGTACGGTCATCTTTTGCTGCACCCTCTTCCAGCACTTTTTTCATTAAATCCAGATACTGTTTCATTTTGCCTCTTGTACCTCATCATTTCGCGTATTATTACGAGTATTGTTGTTGCGGGAACACTTATATGCCCATACCATCATCAGAATCCCCGCTAAAATCATTGGCATGGAAAGGATTTGCCCCATACTGATCCCTTCAAATAATCCAAGTTGAGCATCAGGTTGACGGAAAAACTCAACGATGATACGGAATACACCGTAACCAATCAGGAATAACCCTGAGACACTTCCCATCGGGCGTGGCTTACGAATAAATAAATTCAGGATGATAAACAGCACAATGCCTTCCAGCACCATTTCATACAGTTGTGAAGGATGACGCGGCAGGACACCATACTTTTCCAAAACAGGCCATAACGAGGAATTGGTGGTTGCCAATGCAATATCTTCACTACGGGAACCCGGAAACAGCATTGCCCACGGTGTATCAAGCGTGACACGCCCCCACAACTCGCCATTAATAAAGTTACCGATACGCCCCATACCTAAGCCAAAAGGAACCAGTGGCGCAACAAAATCAGCAGTTTGCAGGAAGTGGCGTTTCGTTCTGCGCGAGAACCACCACATTGCACAAATGACACCAACCAATCCTCCGTGAAAAGACATTCCGCCGTCCCAGACCTTAAACAGATACAAAGGATTATTCAGGAACATCGGCAGGTTATAGAACAGAACATAACCGAGGCGCCCACCAATGAATACCCCGGCAAAACCTGCATACAGCAAGTTTTCTACTTCGTTCTTATTCCAGCCACTGTTTGGTTTTGCCGCACGACGATTTGCTAACCACATAGCAAAAACAAAACCAACCAGATACATAAAACCGTACCAGTGGAGAGATACGGGGCCGATTGAAAATATGACAGGGTCAATATTAGGAAATGCCAGGTAGCTAGTGCTCATCGTTCCCCACTAATAATATGTTGTGTGAATGAATTTGTGTGTTAATGCCCTAAGACAAATAATCGTAAATAATAGCATGGGCGCTTAAATGCCACCACGCACCAACCCACCAAGACCGTGGGTTTCCAGAAATGCAGAGGAAATCTCTCTCACTTGTTGGCTGGTTTCCGCCTCTAATACTTCTTTGACAAAATAGTTGAGTTCGTCCGAATCTAAATGATGCAGCAAGTACTTGATACGCGGCACACTTCGACCACTCATGCTCAGGCTACGATAACCAAGACCTATCAAAATCAGCGCCCCCATCGGCAAACCTGCCATTTCACCACAAACACTAACGGGTAAGCCAATACGCCGGCTTTCATCAATAATCTGTTTTAACGCTCTGATTACTGCCGGATGCAGGTTGTCATACAGAGAAGCGACATGTGTATTATTACGATCTACCGCAAGTAAATACTGGGTTAAATCGTTTGTACCGATAGAGATAAAATCAACGCGTTTCTTCAATTGTGGCAGCAGCAGGATCAAGGAAGGAACTTCTACCATGATCCCGACTTGTGGCATCGTAATAGTTGTCGCAACTGATCGTTCAACTTCTGCTTTTGCCCTGTTGATCAACTTCCTGGCTTCGTCAATCTCTTCAATACTGCTCACCATCGGCAGCAATATTTTCAGGTTCTCCGTCTGTACATTGGCTTTCAGCATAGCTCTGAGCTGAATCAAAAATATTTCCGGCTGATCCAGGGTAATGCGAATTCCCCGCCAGCCAAGACAAGGGTTTTCTTCGTTAATTGGCATATAAGGAAGGTTTTTGTCAGCGCCAACATCCAACGTCCGCAATACGACTGACTTATCAGGAAAAAGTGTGAGCATTTCTTGGTAGCGGTTTTTCTGTTCATCTTCGGATGGAAAACCACTATGCAACATAAAAGGGATCTCAGTACGATACAACCCGACACCGTCGATACTATCACCCATGTGTTGCTCATATTTCAAGCTCAAACCCGCATTGAGCTGAACAAATACTCTTTCCCCATTCTTAAGACGTGCTTTTTGTTGCAATTCGCCTTCAGCCAATTCGCTGAGCATCTGCTCTTCTTCAATAAGTTGGCGATATTCCTGAACAACCAGTGGCTCTGGTTCAATAAAAAATTCTCCGCGATAGCCATCCAGAATCAACATCCGGTTATGCAGTAGTTCTGGTTGAATGTCTGCGCCCATAATCGCAGGTATACCCATTGCCCTGACCAATATTGCGGAATGAGAGTGCGTTGCCCCATCCCGTACAATGACACCAGCCAGCTTATCCTGTGGTATTTCGGCCAGTAAATTGGCACTGAGCTCATCAGCAACCAGAATGAAATGTTCAGGCCACTGGCTGTTGCCAGTAAAAGAATCATCCAGATGGAACAATACCCGTTGCCCAAGTGCGCGTAAATCAGAGGCTCTTTCCCGCATATAAGCATCTTGCAGGCTGGCGAATTGTTCTGCATATTTCTCAATCACGGCCTTAACCGCCCATTCTGCGATAGAGCCGCTATCAACGGAATGAAACAGATCCTGTTTAAGTTTGGGATCGTTCAATAAATGGGAATAGAGATCAAAAATGGCAGCACTTTCTTTTTGTGAACTGGCTGTAAATCGTTTACTTATTCGACGACATTCTGCGGTTGCCAGTTCAAGGGCTTGGGTCAAACGAGAACGTTCAGCCTGATAATTCAGTGTTGATGCTTCAAATACTTGTTCGAGCGATGGCTGAGAACAATCCTGCCATCCCTGTGCCATGACAATGCCATCGGAAACCGCCAGTGCCTTGATACGTGTCTGGCGATACTGACCAAACAGTCCCCGGATCTGCGCTTGAGAAAGGATCGCAGCCAATTGCATAGCAAGTGTCACCATAAAGGACTCTTCACTTTCATCAAATAATCGGCGTTCATTTTGTTGAACAACCAAAATTCCTTGCAATTGGCGACGATAAATAATTGGAACCCCTAAAAAGGCCCGCAGATTTTCTTCTTTTACTTGAGGAATATATTTGAAACTAGGATGGTCACGCACATCAGCAAGGTTGATTAATTCCGACAAACGCCCGACTTCACCCACAACACCTTCATTAAAGGCGAGGCTGATTACACGTTTTTCTGGCTTTTTTAACCCCTTAGTCGCCATCAGGTAATAGCAACAACGCTGATGGTCTGCCAGATAAATAGAACAAACTTCCGTGTTCATTGCTAAACAGGTTTCATTGACTAATAGCCCAAGCGCATCCGATAAATTTGTTGCCATCGCAACCTTTTCAACAATTTCCCGTAAGCGCATGAGCATAACGATTACCTAAATTAATTATCTAACTTCTTCTACGACGATATATATAGGTTGAATAGGGTTGTGAAGTAGATTCCTGCATTGGCATCACAATGGAAGAAAATTCTTTCATCACACGGCGGTATACATCTCGTTTAAACGAAACAACTTGCCTGACAGGATACCAATAGCTCACCCAACGCCATCCATCAAATTCTGGTGTACTACTGCGCTGCACATTAATATCTGTTTCATTACAAAGCAACTGCAATAAAAACCAGCGTTGCTTTTGCCCGATACAAACGGGCTTTGTATCCCAACGCACCAAACGCTTGGGTAATTTGTAACGCAACCAGCTACGGGTGGAGGCGAGAACCCGTACATCTTTGCGATTTAAACCAACTTCTTCGAACAACTCACGATACATCGCTTGTTCTGGTGATTCCCCCGGATTGATGCCCCCTTGAGGAAACTGCCAGGAATGTTGCCCATAACGACGAGCCCACAGAACCTGTCCTTGACGATTACAAATTACAATTCCTACATTCGGGCGGTAGCCATCATCATCGATCACCAGACTACCTCTCGATAAAACGAATTTGAAAAGATAGCTAATTGTTTCACACTCATCTCAAGCGGTAAACCTCTATGATGGGACTTTGCAGTCACAACCGAAGTCTCTACAATACAGTCACCTCAACGGGGTGCGATTGTTGCCGGGCAGCATCGCTGAGAACAAACCCGTAGAACCTGATCCGGCTGATACTGGCGTAGGGATTTGAGTTGCTATTCTATAAATAGTCATTTTATCTGGCACTTTCTCAAATCCTTTACCAGTCTGCTAATAACGCATTTAATTATGAGCGCTAATAGCTACTGTTAATAACTATTTTTAATAACGATTATTAATAACTACAGGAGAGCAAAGTGTTTAATCATTTATTTTTCCGATTTATTGTGAGATTTATTGCGATAAGTGCATTATCGATTTCTGCATGTGCCTTTGCTCAGGCAGCACAAGCAAAGCCCATATTAACCGTTTACACTTATGATTCATTCGCTTCTGAGTGGGGCCCCGGCCCTGTTATTAAAAAAACTTTTGAAGCAGAATGTGATTGTGAATTGAAACTCGTCGCCCTGGAAGATGGTGTATCTTTGCTGAACCGTATAAGAATGGAAGGCAAAAAAGCATCGGCAGATGTTGTTCTGGGGTTAGATAATAACCTGATCCAAGCGGCCCAACAGACTGGATTATTCACTGCGAGCCGTGTTGATACAGCAAAGTTAAAATTGCCTGTCACATGGAATAACAATACCTTTATTCCGTATGATTACGGTTATTTTGCTTTTATTTACAACAAAAATACCTTACCTAATCCCCCCAAAAGCATGGAAGAGCTTATTAACAGCCACCAGAATTGGAAGATTATTTATCAGGACCCACGCACCAGTACTCCTGGATTAGGTTTTTTACTCTGGATACAAGATATCTATGGTGATAATGCTGCACCAAAGTGGCAGAAAATCGCCCAAAAAACACTGACTGTCACCAAAGGCTGGAGTGAAGCTTATGGGTTATTCCTGAAAGGTGAAGGGGATATGGTGCTTAGCTATACTACATCACCGGGCTATCACATCGTAGCCGAGAAAAAAGATAATTACGCTGCTGCTATATTCAACGAGGGACACTATTTACAAATTGAAGTCGCCGCCCAGTTGGCTTCCAGCAAACAGCCTGAACTGGCACAGAGATTCATGCAATTCATGGTTTCACCTGCATTCCAGCAAGCTATTCCGACCACCCAGTGGATGTATCCCGTGATTGATCTACCGCTGCCAGACGTTTTCAAACAACTGCCCGTGCCTGAGAAATCACTGCAATTCAATGCAGAAGAAGTGGCAAAACACCGTACACAATGGATCCGTACATGGCAAAGTGCTGTAAGCCGTTAATTGCGGGTTGGTTACTGCCGGGGGTAATTGCCTCCGGCTTGCTGCTTCTCATTGCCCTGTCAGCTTTCGGGGCACTTTGGGTTAACGCACCTGAAAGCCACTGGCAGATATTTTTGAGTGACAACTATCTGTGGCATGTCATTCGCTTTACTTTCTGGCAGGCGTTTTTGTCTGCTTCATTCTCAGTCATACCTGCCATATTTCTGGCAAGAGCACTCTATCGCCGTCACTTTCCGGGCAGAACGCTTTTTTTACGTCTATGCGCCATGACGCTGGTACTTCCTGTTTTAGTCGCCCTGTTTGGCATACTGACTGTTTATGGGCGTATTGGCTGGCTGGCTAATCTTTGCCAATGGATAGGGATTGAATACCGTTTTACCCCTTACGGCCTGCAAGGCATTTTGTTGGCACATATTTTCTTTAATATGCCAATGGCAACACGATTACTGCTCCAGTCGCTGGAAGGTATTGCAGTAGAACAACGGCAACTTGCAGCGCAGCTTGGTATGAATGAATGGCAACATTTTCGCTTTGTCGAATGGCCTTATCTACGCCGTCAGATCTTGCCAACGGCAGCACTGATTTTCATGCTGTGCTTTGCCAGTTTTGCTGCGGTACTCGCATTGGGAGGCGGTCCTTCTGCAACTACAATTGAACTCGCTATTTATCAGGCTATTAAGTATGACTACGATCTTGGTCAAGCGGCTCTGCTCGCGCTGATCCAACTCTTTTGCTGTCTTGGTCTGGTCTTGCTGAGCCAAAAGCTCAAAGGGGTTCTTTCGGTGGGGCACGGTTATCAACAACAATGGCGTAATCCACAGGATTCATGGCTGAAAAGGTTATGTGACGGATTGCTTATCACCACAGCATTGCTGTTTTTGCTCCCGCCTTTACTGGCCGTCATTGTGGATGGATTGAACAGTGCCGTGTTTGATGTTCTCAGTAAACCCGCCTTGTGGCAGGCTTTCACGACCTCCATAATTATCGCGCTAGGGGCGGGTTTCTTATGTGTTTTACTGACTATGATGCTGTTATGGAGCAGTCGTGAATTGCGCCTGCGCCATTTATCCCGTTGGGGGCAGGCAATGGAAAGCAGTGGATTATTGATTCTTGCTATGCCCGGTATTGTCCTTGCGACAGGCTTTTTTATTCTGCTGAATAATACTATTGGGTTGCCGGATTCCCCTTATGAACTGATTATCCTGACCAATGCGCTGATGGCAATTCCCTATGCTTTAAAAGTGCTGGATAATCCAATGCGTGATCTGGCTGAACGCTATAATCCGCTATGCCTCTCTCTCAATATTCAGGGTCTCCATCGCCTACGCTGGATTGAGCTTAAGGCGCTGAAAATCCCATTAGCGCAGGCACTGGCTTTCGCCAGTGTGCTGTCAATCGGGGATTTTGGGGTTGTCGCATTATTTGGAGACGAGAATTTCCGTACCTTGCCCTTCTACCTTTATCAACAAATCGGGGCATATCGCAGTCAAGATGGTGCTGTAACTGCATTTCTGCTACTACTTCTCTGTTTTATTTTATTTAGTGTTCTTGAACGATTACCGGGTCAACGCCATGATTAAACTTGAAAATGTTACTTATACCTATGAACAGATTGCTATGCGTTTCGACGTCAACGTCAAAGCCGGCGAACGTATTGCAATCCTCGGCCCTAGCGGAGCGGGTAAAAGCACATTATTAAGTTTAATGGCAGGATTTCAATTCGCAAAGAGTGGTGATATCTGGTTAGATAAGGAAAATCATACAAATACAGCACCTTCCAAACGGCCAGTATCCATGCTGTTTCAGGAAAATAATCTGTTTTCCCATTTAACCATTGAGCAGAATATTGGTTTGGGCTTACATCCCGGTCTTAAATTAAATGCTCAACAACGGCAGACGCTGCAACAAATTGCATCGCAAGTCTCACTGACAGAATATTTGAACCGCCTGCCCGCCCAACTTTCCGGTGGGCAGCGCCAACGCGCAGCGCTGGCTCGCTGTTTAGTACGTCAGCAACCTGTTTTATTACTGGATGAGCCTTTTTCAGCACTTGACCCCGCTTTACGTAATGAAATGCTGGCATTACTGGATCAGGTATGTCGTGACCGAAAACTCACTTTACTGATGGTATCCCATAATCTTGATGATGCCGCCAAAATCGCACCGCGTTCTCTGTTGATTGTGGATGGAACCATTCATTACGATGGTGCAACGGAGAAATTGGTGAATGGTGAAGCCCCTGAAGCGGGGATTTTGGGGATAATATAATTGATTATGTGTGCCGCAACTTCCTTTATTCGGTGTACTACAAAATCCGCTATACCACAAAGCCTCGCCTTTCAGAGGGATCAAAAAATATGAAATAATCGGGATAAGCCGTCATATCTATCTTCATCTACCTTTTCTTTTTCTTCCAGATGTACGGCATACTTGTCCCATATCAGGCATTTTTCCCCCACCCAGGGTGGAGTAGTGGGTTTGCCTCCCTCCCAAAACTGTACTTTTTTAGCGACTCTGGGATTGGCCCGGTGTCTGAACAACCATCTTAACTCTTTTCCAGTTATACTTTTTATATTTCCTCTTCTCTCTCCTTCTAAACTCACACTCACAAACTGATTACTATTTTTATTTGTGTTTATATCATCATTATTTATGTTTAGATCATACTTTCCAACGACGCTTTCCATATTAATACCGTCAAGTATGAAATGTATATGTATATCCAGAGTTAATTCATTATCACCCATGCTTATCCACGATATTCCACCTTTACATTTCCTTCCTACAAGTTTACGTCTGTATGTTGTGGATTCGGTCACACTTCGATATTTATTATCCAGATTTAGATGTCTAAAGAAGCTTTCTTCATATTTTTTGTAGTTATCATTTTCAATGTATTGGAATTCCTTATGAATATCACGGCATATTTTTACATGTTCCAGATTTTTTTCATCCATATTTTCAAGAAAATCAAACATATTTTCCAATTCTGAAGGAATTAAATAACTAGCAATCGTTACCGGAGGATAACCTTTATTATCATAATGTTTTTTTGTATCTTCAAAAAATTTGATTGTATGTTTATATCTCCTTATTATTTCACTAGATAACCCATATATTAAATCACCTTTATAAAACCTTTCTCTATAAGGAGGAATAAATGGCATATATTACCCCACTTAATACCCAATATATTTAAAATGATTTTTTATATCATCTGTTATTTAAAATAGTGTATTCATTAGTATAGTTTTTAAAATAAAAATACCCGATTAAGTAAAAATCCTGCCAACTGCTCCAAAAACAACTGTATAAATAAACATGAGATGCTATAATTCAGGTTATTGCCTTAATACCGAAATATTATGCAGATAAATCCTGTTGAACAAGGCTTCATCCTATCCCGTCACTGGAAAGATACGCCATCTGGTATCGAATTAGTGTATTGGTTAGCCACAGATAAAGGTAGCCAACGCATTATCATTCCTCACCAAAAAGCCATCGCTTTTTTCCCTCAACGTGATTTACATAAAGCGCAGCCTCTGCTGACTCAAGAGCGATCTTGTGAGTTCAAGACATTACCACTGAAAGATTTTAATCGCCAAGCTGTCTCCGCTTTGTATTGTTCGCAATATCGTCAATTACAACATTGGGAGAAAGTATTCAGGGAGCAGGGCATTCCGCTTTACGAAACTGATATCCGCCCTCCGGATCGTTTTATGATGGAACGTTTTATTACCGCTCCCGTCTGGTTTCATCAGAAGCCAGACGGGAGCTATCAGATGAAACCGAATCCTGATTATCGACCCAACTTGAAATGGGTTTCTCTGGATATCGAAACCAGCCAGCATGGCGAGTTGTATTCCATCGGTTTAGCAGGCTGTGGTGAGAAAACTGTGTTGATGCTAGGACCGGAAAATAGTGAAAAGCGAGAGCTGGATTTCAACCTGGAGTATGTTGCCGGCCGCCCACAACTGTTGGAAAAACTGAATGAATGGCTGAAAGTTTACGATCCCGATGCCATTATCGGTTGGAACCTGATCCAATTTGATTTAAAGGTGCTACAGCAACATAGCGAACGCTATAATATTCCTCTGCGATTTGGTCGTGGTGGTAGCCTGTTGGAATGGCGCGAGCACAGTTTTAAGTCTGGACACTTTTTTGCATCAACAGAAGGCCGTTTGATCATTGATGGTATTGATGCACTGAAAACAGCCACCTGGAATTTTCCCTCGTTTAGTCTTGAATATGTTGCTCAGGAGTTATTGGGAGAAGGGAAAGCCATTGATAGCCCTTATGATCGGATGGATGAAATTAACCGTCGCTTTCAGGAAGATAAACCTGCTCTCGCCCACTACAATTTGCAGGACTGTATTCTGGTCAACCGAATTTTTGAGAAAACAGATCTTATCGCCTTCTTGTTGGAACGAGCGACGGTAACAGGATTGGCTGCGGATCGGGCCGGAGGTTCTGTTGCCGCATTCACCCATCTTTATCTGCCGAAAATGCACCGTATGGGTTATGTCGCTCCTATTCAACCAACGGATTTCACGGATCACAGTCCAGGTGGTTTTGTGATGGATTCATTTCCGGGCTTGTATGATTCAGTGCTGGTATTGGATTACAAGAGTCTTTACCCTTCCATTATCCGTACTTTCCTTATCGATCCCGTCGGGATGGTAGAAGGCCTTGCCCATCCAGATAATAAACATTCTGTGCCCGGTTTCCGGCAAGCATTTTTTTCCCGTACACAGCACTGTCTGCCTGATATTGTCACGCAAATCTGGTATGAGCGTGATAAAGCCAAAAAACAGCAGAATGCCCCACTGGCTCAGGCTCTGAAGATTATTATGAATGCCTTCTATGGTGTACTCGGAGCCTCAGGCTGCCACTTTTTTGATTCACGCCTGACATCATCCATTACGATGCGTGGGCACCAGATTATGCATCAAACCCGCGATTTGCTTGAATCACAAGGGTATCAGGTTATTTATGGCGATACGGATTCCACGTTTGTCTGGCTGAAACGCCCTCATTCCGAAAAAGAGGCCAGCCTGATTGGTCACTCGCTGACACAGTTTGTCAATCAGTGGTGGAAAAATTATCTCAGAACCCAATTCAATCTTGAAAGCACACTGGAACTGGAATTTGAAACTCACTATCGGCGTTTTCTTATGCCGACAGTAAGGGGCACAGAGGAAGGCAGTAAAAAACGTTATGCGGGTTTGAGTGGCAACAAGATGGTATTCAAAGGATTGGAAACAGTAAGAAGCGACTGGACGCTATTAGCACAAACATTCCAGCAAGAGCTGTATTCCCTTATTTTTCATCAGCAACCTTATCAGGATTATATTCGTGATTATGTCGCCCGCACATTGGCAGGTGAATTTGATAAGCGACTGATTTATCGAAAACGGCTACGCCGAAAGCTGGCTGATTATCAGCGCAATGTTCCCCCTCATGTCAGGGCTGCACGTCTGGCTGATGAGTATAATCAGCAGAAAAATCGCCCATTGCAGTATCAAAATGGCGGTTGGATCAGCTATATCATCACACAATCCGGGCCTCAACCACTGGAAAATCTGACTTCACCGCCAGATTATGAACACTACATCAATAAGCAGATTATGCCGATTGCTGATGCTATCTTGCCATTTATTCGGGATGACTTTATAACCCTGTTGACGGGGCAAATGAACCTGTCTTTTGATTAATTGATATTTTTGCAGGTGACGACTTGCTCAGCTTGAATTAACATAACGTCCCTCTAAAGGGAAATGACCCTTTTATGAGCTATTTTTTCCGAAAAAAGTGATGAAAGGTGTCACTGAAACGAGTCAGAAAAGCTAGTCATAAAAACTAACCCTATCGATAACCAATGATGATCGATATCCAACAAAAGCAGCCATCCTGCAACCATAAATAACATTATCTAACAGAAAACTGAGCCAAAATTTATGCCATTTACTCTTGGTCAACGCTGGATAAGCGATACAGAAAGCGAACTTGGATTAGGTACAGTCGTGGCGCTTGACGCGCGCATGGTAACGCTGCTTTTTCCAGCCAGCGGAGAAAACCGCCTCTACTCACGCAATGATTCCCCTATTACCCGTGTTATGTTTAATGTAGGTGATACCGTGACCAGTCACGAAGGCTGGAAACTCAAGATCGATGAAGTTCAGCCAGAGAATGGCCTACTGATCTATGTCGGTACTCGTTTAGATACTGAAGAAGAAAATGTCAGCCTGCGGGAAGTGTTTCTGGATAGTAAGCTGACGTTTAACAAACCACAAGATCGCCTGTTTGCCGGTCAGATTGACCGAATGGATCGCTTTGCGTTGCGCTTCCGTGCCCGTAAGCATCAAAGCGAACAATTTCGTCTGGCAGAGAGTGGACTGCGTGGTATTCGTGCCAGCTTGATTCCTCATCAGTTACATATTGCCAACGAAGTCGGCAAGCGTCATGCTCCCCGCGTATTATTGGCAGATGAGGTCGGCTTGGGTAAGACCATCGAAGCCGGGATGATTATTCATCAACAATTGATGGCTGGCCGTGCAGAACGTGTATTGATCATTGTGCCAGATAGCCTCCAGCATCAATGGCTGGTGGAAATGCTGCGCCGTTTCAATCTGCGTTTCTCCCTGTTTGATGATGACCGTTATGCCGAAGCTCTGCACGATAGCGATAATCCATTTGAAACAGAACAATTGGTTATCTGCTCTCTGGATTTTGTTCGCCGCAACAAACAGCGCTTTGAGCATCTGCTGGAAGCAAGTTGGGATTTGATGGTCGTAGATGAGGCCCATCATCTGGCATGGAGTGAGCAAGCGCCAAGCCGTGAATATCATGTTATCGAGCAATTGTCAGAGCAAATTCCATCTGTACTGCTGCTGACCGCAACGCCAGAGCAATTGGGGCAGGAAAGCCATTTTGCCCGTTTGCGTCTCCTCGATCCGAATCGTTTCCACGATTATCAGGCTTTTATCAATGAACAACAAAAGTACCGCCCAGTTGCTGATGCGGTAACTCTGTTACTATCCGGCGAGGTACTAAGCAATGACCAGCAAAACCTGATTGTTGAACTGATCAGTGAGCAAGATATTGAACCTCTGCTGAAAGCGGCTAACAGTAACCAGGATGAAGAGAGTGAGAACGCCCGCCGTGAGTTGATCTCTATGTTAATGGATCGCCACGGCACCAGCCGCCTGCTGTTTCGTAATACCCGTGGTGGCGTGAAAGGCTTCCCGCACCGTGAACTGCACGAAATTAAGCTGCCATTGCCAGCTCAATATCAGACTGCCATTAAAGTGTCTGAAATTATGGGGGCAAAAAAATCGGTAGAAGCACGCGCCAAAGATATGCTTTATCCAGAGCGGATCTATCAGGAGTTTGAAGGCGAAAACGCGACCTGGTGGAACTTTGACCCTCGTGTGGAATGGCTGCTTGGCTTCCTGCTGGCAAATCGCGATGAAAAAGTGCTGGTGATCTGCGCCAAAGCACAAACCGCTCTGCAATTAGAACAGGTTCTGCGTGAACGTGAAGGTATCCGCAGTGCAGTATTCCATGAAGGACTCTCCCTGCTGGAGCGCGACCGTGCCGCTGCTTACTTTGCTTCTGAAGAAGAAGGAGCACAAGTGCTGCTCTGTTCTGAAATCGGTTCCGAAGGTCGTAACTTCCAGTTCGCTAATCAGCTCGTGATGTTCGATCTGCCTTTCAATCCTGATTTGCTGGAACAACGTATCGGTCGTCTGGATCGTATTGGTCAAAGCCGCAATATCAAGATCAGCGTTCCTTATCTGGAAAGCACCGCGCAATCTGTCCTGCTGTGCTGGTATCACGAAGGCCTGGATGCTTTTGAACACACCTGCCCGACAGGCCGTTCCATCTATGACAAATATTATGAAACATTGTTGAACTTCCTTGCCAAACCCAATGAGCAAACAGGCTTCCAAGAGTTTATTACCGAATGTCGCGAACACCACGAGAAACTCAAACAACAATTGGAGCAAGGCCGTGACCGTCTGCTGGAGATGAATTCCAACGGTGGCGAGCAAGGACAAAAACTGGCTGAAATTATTGCCGCACAGGATAATAATACTGATCTGGTGAATTTTGCTCTGAATCTGTTTGATATCATTGGTATTAATCAAGAAGACCGCAACGATAATATTATCGTCCTCAATCCCTCTGATCACATGTTAGTGCCTGATTTCCCAGGGTTGCCGCAGGATGGATGTTCTGTCACGTTTGATCGTGAAAAAGCGCTGTCCCGTGAAGATACGCAATTCTTAAGCTGGGAACACCCAATCATCCGTAATGGTTTGGATCTTATCCTGTCAGGAGATACCGGAAGCTGTGCTGTTTCTATCCTGAAAAACAAAGCACTGCCAGTTGGCACACTGTTGGTTGAGTTAATTTATGTTGTCGAAGCTCAGGCACCGAAACATCTGCAATTAACCCGTTTTCTGCCGCCAACACCATTGCGCTTGTTGATGGATCTGAAAGGCACTAACCTGGCATCTCAGGTAGAGTTTGAAGGTTTTAACCGTCAGTTGAATGCCATCAACCGCCATAATGCCAGCAAGTTGGTTAATGCAGTTCAAAAAGAAGTTCATGCTATTTTGCAACAATCTGAGCCCTTGATTGAGCAACAGGCGCGTGAAGTGATCGAAAAAGCGAAAAAAGAAGCTGATGAAGTATTGTCCGCTGAGTTGTCACGTCTGGAAGCATTAAAAGCGGTTAACCCGAACATCCGTGATGATGAGCTGGAAGCGATTAAGTCTGAGCATAAACATTTACTGCTGAACCTTGATCAGGCAAACTGGCGTCTGGATGCTATCCGCCTGGTCGTAGTATCTCACCAGTAAATAACTATTGACCGGCAACTGACGATCAATCACGGCTCATTAATAAGTCGTTATCAATAACACTTATTTTGCAACTAAGGGATATCCTCAAAGAGATATCCCTTAGTTTTTTACTTACTGTTGTCTTATCTGTTTGATCTTGGGTCAGTTCACGTTATTTTGATCTCACACCCTCAATCATATACTGCTAGAATGCGCCCCGTTATTTTTCTGAGCAAATTTTTTCCGAACCCATTGGAGCTACTATGCTGGAGTCTTATAATCCCCCAACTGACCCTTGGTTACATGTGCTTTATCAGGATGAACACATTATGGTTGTCAATAAACCGAGCGGGTTGCTTTCTGTGCCGGGTAAAGCAGAGGAGCACAAAGACAGTATCATGACGAGGATCCAGGCTGAATTTCCAACCGCAGAATCTGTTCACCGATTGGATATGGCAACCAGTGGTATCATGGTGGTTGCATTAACCAAAGCGGCAGAGCGTGAACTCAAACGGCAATTCCGTGAGCGTGAACCGAAAAAAGTCTATATCGCACGCATTTGGGGAAAATTGGAACAGGAACAAGGGCTGGTTGATTTACCGCTGATCTGCGACTGGCCAAACCGACCAAAACAAAAGGTCTGCTTTGAAACGGGAAAATCGGCACAGACAGAATATCAGGTACTTGAATATGAAGCTCAGGCAACCCGCGTCAGACTGGCTCCTATCACTGGACGCTCCCATCAGCTTCGCGTACATATGTTGGCACTGGGAAATCCTATTCTGGGAGATCGGTTCTATGCCCATCAGCAGGCCAGGGAACTGGCCCCCCGCCTGCAATTACATGCTCAGGAGCTATCGATCACTCATCCGGCCTACAGCTCTCCAATGCATTTTGAGTGTAAGGCTGACTTCTGATTGCGGCTATTTATCTTCAATGACTACGATTTATTTTTTATTGGCAATAACGATTACTTGAAGCCTTTCTCTTTTTTAATCAAATCGTAAGCGGATTGAATAGACTGTGTTTTTTGTTTGGCAATTTCCATCATTTCTGGTGGTAAACCTTTTGCCACCAGCTTATCGGGATGGTGTTCACTCATCAGTTTCCGATAAGCCCGTTTAATCGTTGTAGCATCATCATTTTGGTTAACACCCAACACCTTACACGCATCTTCCAACGTCGCCCGTTGTTGACCAGGCCCCTGATAATGACCATGCTGCTGGTATTGTCCGCCGAAATGGCGTCCCCCTTCCATCATGGCAAGAAATTGTTCAAATTGGATGCGGGAAATTCCCAGTTCTTCCGCGATCACAAACAGCACTTTTCTTTCATTCGGATGCAGCTCACCATCAGCAAATGCAGCTTGAAGCTGAATTTCGAGAAACATTCTGACCAAATCAAAGCGTCCAAAGCAGGCTCGACGAAGTTGTCTCAATGTCTCACGCAGTGGAAATTCAGGATGTTTACCTTCGCGAAATGCCCGCTGCGCTGCAATCCGTGCCTCACCATGCAGTTGCATTCTATCCATAAGCTGACTGGCTAGCTGGATATCCGTTTCAGTCACCCGACCTTTCGATTTGGTCAGATGTCCCAATATCTGAAAGGTACTACGGAAAAACAGTGCTTGTCGGGATGGATTTTTGGCTGGCGTTCCCTGATTGCGTATTCTGATTTTGTCAAGAATGTGCCCTAGCAATACCCCAATAACAATGCCCCAGAAACCGGCACCAGACGCAATACCAAATATTAACCCTAATAATTTTCCCCAATACTGCATATACTCTTCAATTCCTCAATGCCCTGAGCGAAATTTTGCATTATCATACTGTTCATCATTATCATACTATTCATTAAGCTCTGTGCCTAACAGCAAGATTAGTGATATTTAACTTTACTCTGGCGCATATCTATCAAGTGCGTTAGTCTCTCAGCGTTTGTCGGCGTGATGCCACTGATGATGGAACCGCATAAGCATCTATGAATAAAAGTTACCCCACTTTGCTAGCCACTATGGTATGGGCAGCACTTTACAGTCAGCAAGCACACGCTGACCTTGCAGCACAGTGTATGCTGGGCGTCCCTGTTTACGACAAACCCATTATTACAGGGGACCCTAATAAACTCCCGATTCATATTCAGTCTGATGATACCCATGGTGAATATCCCACCGCGGTTGAATTTGTCGGCAATGTAGATATCCAACAAGGCAACAAAACGCTGACAGCCGACAGAGTCAGGTTCGAACAAACAGAAGAGTCAGTTCCGGTACGGACTATTACCGCCACAGGGAATGTCAGATATGATGACCCCCAAATTATCCTGAAAGGACCACGAGCCTGGTCTAACTTAACCACCAAAGACACAGACGTGGAACAAGGCAAGTACCAAATGGTCGGCCGTCAGGGACGTGGCAACGCTGATAAGATGATGCTGCGCAATGAAAACCGCTATACCATTTTAAATAATGGAGTATTCACTTCCTGTCTGCCGGGCAATGATAGCTGGAGTGTTGTGGGTTCAGAAGTCATTCTGGATCGTCAGGAAGAAGTGGCTGAGATTTGGAATGCTCGATTCAGAGTTGCCAATGTCCCCGTATTTTATACCCCTTACCTGCAACTGCCGATTGGTGATAAACGCCGCTCTGGTTTTTTGATCCCTAATGCCAGTTTTTCCAATAAAAACGGCATCCAGTTCTTGTTACCTTACTACTGGAACATTGCCCCTAATTATGATGCGACCATTACTCCACATCTGATCAGCAAACGTGGGCTAAAGTTTAATAATGAATTCCGTTACTTAACCAAAGCAGGTTCGGGAACTGTCGCATTGGATTGGATTGGTAATGACCGCCTGTACGCAGATGATAAAAAATTCAATCTCAGACCTGAACGGGACAGCAACAACCGCTGGTTATTTTACTGGAACCACAGCGGTGTCATGAACCAGGTTTGGCGTTTCAGTGCCGAATATACTAAGGTCAGCGATCCTCACTATTTTACTGATTTCAACTCTCAATACGGTACTAGTACTGACGGCTATGCGACACAAAAATTCAGTATTGGTTATGCGCAACAGAACTGGAATGCAACCTTAACAACCAAGCAATTTCAGATTTTTACCGCCAGTGATAGCAGAAAAGCTTACCGTGCGACACCTCAGTTGGATCTGAATTATTATAAGAATGATTTGGGGCCATTTGATTTCCGCACTTATGCGCAATTTGCCAAATTTACTAGCGTAGGCAAAGATCAGCCAAATGCAATTCGCTGGCATCTGGAACCATCCATTAATCTGCCGCTTTCCAATCACTGGGCGAGCCTCAATAATGAAGTTAAGTTGATGGCAACCTATTATCAGCAAGATATTCCTGCTGCTCAAAAAAATTCTCAATTAGAAAAATCAGCAAGCCGCGTTCTGCCACAATTTAAATCGGATGCGAAGATGGTGTTTGAACGCGCCATGTCTTTTAATCCGGCTTATACCCAGACACTGGAACCTCGCGTCCAGTATCTCTACGTTCCTTATAAGAGCCAGAATCACATTTACAACTATGATTCTTCTTTGCTGCAAGCCAACTATACTGGCTTGTTCCGTGACCGTTTCTACAGTGGTCTGGATCGCATTTCATCAGCCAACCAGTTTACAAGCGGTATCACTACCCGCATCTATGATGAAGATTTAGTTGAACGTTTTAGTCTGTCTGTAGGTCAAATCTATTACTTTGAAGCTCCGCGAGTTAAAGATATAGAGCCTACTCAGGCCAGCCAAGGTACCGTTGGTACTAAGAAAAGAACAGGGCCTACAACCTGGGCTGGTGATGTTGAATGGAAAATCAGCTCATCATGGGGATTCAAAGGTGGAGTTCAGTACGATACCCGCCTGAGCAAAGTCGCAATGGGTAATTCGGTAGTGGAATACCGACGTGATGCTGACCGTCTGATACAATTAAACTATCGCTTTGTTGATCGCGATTATATCCAGGCCACCCTCAGGAGCGCTCCGGCATACCAGCAGGGCATTTCTCAGGTAGGTATGGTAGGAAGTTGGCCGTTAGGTGATCGTTGGGCGCTCGTGGGAGCGTATTACTACGATACTAAAGAAAAGCAACCTGCCAGCAAGATGGTTGGTATGCAATATAGTACCTGTTGCTGGGCTGTAAATGTCGGTTATGAACGTAAGATCGTAAACTGGAAGAACAACCAAAGTGAATATGACAACAAATGGTCACTCAATGTTGAACTCCGTGGCTTAAGCAATAATTACAGTTTAGGTAGCCTGAAGATGCTGCAACAAGGTATTTTGCCTTATCAACGTGCTTTCTGATACCAATTAAACACAATGTAAACACAATAACCCCGTCTTATGGCGGGATTGATATGATGGGAAACATATGAAGAACTGGAGAACGATTATTCTCGGGTTGATGTTTGCAATGAACACTGCCGCAATTGCAGCTCCGCAGGAACTCAATAAGGTTGCTGCCATTGTTAATAACGATGTCGTACTGGAAAGTGACGTCAACAACCTTTTAGAATCCGTTAAAATCAACGCAAAACAAGCTGGTCAACAAATACCAGATGGGAAAGCATTGCGTCACCAGATCCTTGAACGTCTGATTATGGATGACATCATTCTGCAAATGGCAACACGGATGCAGCTTTCCGTCCCTGAAAAGGACGTGGATTCTGCTATCGAAAATATTGCTGCGCAGAATCATCTGAGCGTTGCTCAACTGAAACAACGTCTGGCTACGGACGGTATGAATTTCGATACCTACCGCAATCAAATCCGCAAAGAGATGTTGATTGCAGAAGTACGTAATAACGAAGTACGCCGTCGTGTTTCTATCCTGCCACAAGAAGTTGATTCTATAGCTAATCAGCTCAGTAGCCATGATAATCAGAATACTGAATTGAATATCAGCCAAATTTTGATCCCTCTGCCAGAAAATCCGACGCCTGCTCAGGTCGAAAAAGCAGAAGCTACTGTAAACAAAATTTTGTCTGAACTTAAGAGCGGCAGCGATTTCGGTAAACTGGCTATCACCTACTCCAGCGATACACAAGCCTTAAAAGGCGGCAATATGGGCTGGAACAAATTACAAGAGCTGCCATCACTATTTGCTGAAAAACTCCAGCCAGCTCAGAGAGGACAGGTGATTGGCCCAATCCGTTCTGGTGTGGGTTTTCACATTCTGAAAGTGAATGACATCCGTGGCGGCAATGCATCCGTTGCAGTTACTGAAGTCAATGCTCGTCATATCCTGCTAAAAACATCACCTGTTATGAATGATGATCAGGCCCGCGATAAATTGAGACAGATCCGGGAAGAGATCTTAAGCGGCAAAACTACCTTCGAAAAAGCAGCAAAAGAGTATTCTGAAGATCCGGGTTCTGCCCTGCGTGGCGGTGAACTAGGCTGGAATTTACCAAGTACTTATGCTCCTGCTTTTCGCGATGCTTTGGTTAAACTCCAGAAAGGTGAAATCAGTCAACCCGTTCACTCTTCTTTCGGCTGGCATTTAATCCAATTGCTGGATACCCGCAAAGTAGACAAAACTGATGTTGCACAAAAAGATCGTGCCTACCGATTACTGTTCAACCGTAAATTTAATGAAGAAGCGCAAACCTGGCTCCAGGAATTACGCGCCTCCGCTTATGTGAAAATTTTAGATGGCAGCGATGCACAATAATAAACCCATCATTATTACCCCCGGCGAACCAGCCGGGGTTGGTCCTGATTTAGTTATTGCCCTTGCACAATTTGAATGGCCTATCCAACTGGTTGTGTGCGCCGATCCTGAGCTTATGCTTTCTCGTGCCAGGCAACTGAATCTTCCACTGCAATTACAACCTTATGCTCCTGAACACTCATCTTCCTCACAGCCTGCCGGAACACTGACCATTCTGCCCGTTTCTCTCCATACTCCGGCTATTGCTGGCGAATTAAACCGAGAAAATGGTAGTTATGTCACAGAAACACTGGCAAAAGCCTGCGATGGTTGCTTGAGTGGCAAGTTTTCAGCACTGGTGACAGGCCCGGTTCATAAAGGCGTTATCAATGATGCAGGGATAGCCTTCACCGGACATACTGAATTTTTTGCTGATCTTAGCCAATGTTCAAAAGTCGTTATGATGTTGGCGACAGAAGAATTACGGGTAGCATTGGCGACAACACATTTGCCCATTTTGGACGTTCCTAAAGCGATTACCTTTGATTCTCTGCGGGAAGTGGTGACTATCCTCAACCATGACCTGAAAACCAAATTCGGTATCCAGCGCCCTCATATTTATGTTTGTGGCTTAAATCCTCATGCTGGTGAAGGTGGACATATGGGGCGTGAAGAGATAGATGTAATTATTCCGGCATTAGACAGCTTAAGGGAAGAAGGTATTTGGCTGGAAGGCCCATTGCCTGCCGATACTCTGTTTCAGGCAAAATATCTGGATCATGCTGATGCTGTGCTTTCTATGTATCACGATCAGGGGCTGCCCGTGTTAAAATACCAAGGTTTTGGCAGGGCCGTGAATATTACTTTGGGGCTGCCATTCATTCGAACTTCTGTCGATCATGGCACAGCATTGGAGCTGGCAGGGACAGGTCAAGCTGATGTGGGAAGTTTTATCACCGCATTGAATTTAGCAATTAAAATGATACAAAACAGTAATGAATAATAAAGTCCACCAAGGGCATCATGCCCGTAAACGCTTTGGGCAAAATTTCTTAACCGACCAGTTTATTATTGATAGCATTGTCGATGCTATGAATCCACAGCCTGGGCAGGCTATGGTAGAAATTGGGCCGGGTCTGGGAGCCCTGACCGAACCGGTCGGTGAGCGTATGGATAAATTGACTGTCGTCGAACTTGACCGTGATCTGGCGGCTCGTTTACACGTCCATCCCAAATTGAAAGACAAGCTGACTATTATTCAGCAGGATGCCATGACCGTTGATTTTGGTCAGATTGCTAAAGCGCAAGGGCAGCCTCTGCGTGTATTTGGTAACTTGCCCTATAACATCTCTACTCCGTTGATGTTTCATCTTTTCAGCTATACTGATGCTATTGCTGATATGAATTTTATGTTGCAAAAAGAAGTAGTGAATCGTCTTGTTGCAGGGCCTGGCAGTAAAGCCTACGGGCGTTTAAGTGTAATGGCGCAGTATTACTGCCACGTAATCCCTGTTCTTGAAGTACCACCTACAGCATTTACCCCGGCTCCAAAAGTGGATTCAGCCATCGTACGGTTAATCCCTCATAAGCTTATACCTTATCCGGTTCAGGATATTCGCAAGTTAGCCCGGATCACCACCCAAGCATTTAATCAACGACGCAAAACTATCCGTAATAGCCTGAGTGATCTATTTTCAGTTGAACAGCTATCTGAGTTGGGAATCGATCCGAGCACACGAGCTGAAAATATTTCGGTCGAACAATACTGTAAGATGGCTAACTGGTTATCGTCTCAACCTGAAACGGTCTAATTACCGAACATCCGTTGCAGTAACAGGAGGCAGCTATGCTCAACGAACCAAGAGTTTATATTCAAGTTCAAAGCACTTACGTAGAAAGCCAATCAGAGCCGGAACGGCAACGTTTTGTGTTTGCTTACACAATATCAATTCGCAATCTTGGGCATTTCCCGGTGCAACTCATTAGTCGTTACTGGCGTATTACCAACAGTAATGGTCACCAAACAGAGGTTCAGGGAGAAGGGGTTGTGGGAAAACAACCTGTAATCCCACCCGGAACGGAATATCGCTACAATAGCGGAACTGTTCTTGAAACACCTTTGGGGACAATGGAAGGTCACTATGAGATGATTGATCACAGTGGTCAACCGTTTCGTGCGATTATTCCGGTGTTCCGATTGGCTATTCCAACACTGATAAATTAACTATGGCTACATACCTTATCGGCGATATTCATGGCTGTTATCGTGAGCTGATTGCGCTCTTACAACAGGTCGATTTTCATCCTGACAAAGATACGTTATGGCTAACGGGGGATTTAGTCGCCCGTGGCCCTGATTCACTAGCTGTTCTGCGCTATGTTAAACAGCTTGGTTCCGCCGCTAAGCTGGTTTTAGGCAATCATGATCTGCATTTGCTGGCTGTGTATAACAAGATCAGCCGCAATAAATCCAAAGATCAATTGGATGAGTTGCTTGCTGCTCCAGATATTGATGAGTTAGTTAATTGGTTAAGAAAACAGCCGGTATTACAGATCGATGATGAACTTAAGCTGGTCATGACACATGCAGGGCTGACCCCGCAATGGGATCTGGATACAGCCAAAATGTGTGCCCGTGAAGTGGAAGCGATTCTGTGCAGTGACAGTTATCCCCTGTTTCTTAACGCTATGTATGGTGATATGCCCAATAGCTGGTCACCCAAATTAAGTGGATTAACACGGTTGCGCTACAGTACTAACGTATTAACACGAATGCGCTATTGTTTCCCGAATGGCCAGCTAGATATGATTTGCAAGTCTAAACCTGAAAATGCGCCAGCTCCACTGAAACCCTGGTTTGAATTACCACGCAATATCCCTGAGGATTATTCCATTGCGTTCGGACACTGGGCGGCACTCGAAGGTCGGGGGACGCCTGCCGGTATCTATGCTTTGGATACAGGTTGTTGTTGGGGAGGCAAACTGACTCTTTTACGTTGGGAAGATAAGCAGTATTTCAGCCAACCAGCCTTGGTTATAGCTTCAGATTGATTAGACTCGTGATATTTAGATAATGCCGGAGTGTCTTTTGACACTCCGTATCTCAAATCTGATTGGCAAATAAGATCACTTACGCCGTTCTAGAATCTCAAAACAGTAGCTATGTGAGTTATGTTCATCTGCATCATGGTATTCGGTAAAGATCGAGTTCCATTCATCTGGTTCATAATCAGGGAAATGAGTATCACCAATCACTTCTGCATCAATATGTGTCAGATACATGCGGTTAGCCAGAGGAATAAATTGTTCATAAATTTTACCTCCGCCTACCACCATCACTTCCTCAACATCACCTGCCGCAGCCAATGCTTCTTCGACTGAGCTTACCCAAGTTACACGATCGTCACTGGCTGGCTGACGGCTGATTATGATGTTCAGACGCCCCGGTAAAGGGCGACCAATCGATTCATAAGTTACCCTTCCCATTACAATCGGTTTTCCGAGTGTATTACGTTTAAACCAGGCTAAATCGCCCGGCAAAGCCCACGGCATGGTATTTTCCATACCAATAACTCGATCCATAGCCATCGCAGCAATCAAGCTGATATTCATTAAGTCACCTTACAGGCATGTAGTATAAAAACTGTGGACACTATACGGAAAGGGGTAGTGACAGTCGATAAAATTAGCAATTTATTCAGAACAAATAATTAGCCTATACATCTAATAAATTTCAAGTTGTATCGCAACAACGCAACAATAAAGTAAATTAGCCTTTATTTAGAATAGGAAAGATTACCCCTGGTCACATCAATAACGATGTGACCAGGGGACTCTTTGCAACTAAACAACAACCTGGAACTAACAGTAAATTGCAACCAAACTACGATTCTAATTCTATTAACAAATATTATTTTTTGTCGGCCATCATATGATATGAAACGGCAATACCTGCGGCTTGACCAGCAAGTGAAGGCTCATCGCTGGCCAAGTAAATTCCCGCAATATAGTGATGATCAACAGCATATTTTCTGTATTTTTTCGCGTAACGCTCACCAATACGCAATAAACGCCCATCACTCAACTTAAATAATGCCTCATCAACAGCACCATTTCCCCATACTTCCAAGCTCTCGATAACACTATCATTTAGTTCAATTGAATTTGTTTCTGAGGTCACCGTACCAAGTGTATAAGATGAGCCATTGGTAAATGTAATTTTAATACCACCAACTCTAGGTGCATTCCCAATTCTTTGTACATATCCAATTATGGATTGTATTTTATTGTATTTCCCATTAATTAAAGATGGCTTGAAAGGCTCCTGCATTGCATCGTCTTCTGTAAGAGCCTGAATTCTCATTTTATTAGTCGGACGATCAAACACTGTCGAATAACTGATAGTTTTAGGATAGAAACCACTTTCAAGGCTATTATTCTGTATATGCTCAATTAACTCAATACACTCCAAACCGTGTAATAAACAATATCCCCTTACAGATAATAAATTATTAGTGACACTCCCTGCTGTTGATGTGTTTATAGCATCGTTATATTCATTAGTATACATCGTATGAATATAGTTCTTGGCCTTACCTACTAATTTGTCGATAAGTTCTTTTAATTCATTGACTTCAATATCTGTCAGCCCAATATCTTTTTTCTTCTCTATTCCCATTTTCCAATAAGGGATCTGTAACATAATAGTATTAGTATACATTGGGAGAATCTGGTAATTTGTTCTATTATCAAAAGATTTGAATTTTTCATCTATACTCACCAGATATCTTGCCAGGAACATATATGCATCATGACTTTCCTGACTACCCGGCGAGTTTTTCAGCATAGATTCTACATGTTCCATTTTCCCTTTGATCTCTTGTATTTCTCCATTAAGTATTCCTTTAATGGTTTGTAGAACAGCATTCTCTATCATCTGCTCTACTTTTTGGAGAATTTGCTCCCAAGTATTGTCTTTCTGCTGAGGCCAAAATAGTCCTAACAGGAAGGATAATGCCGGACCCGGACCTGGAATAAATCCTATGCCACCAATAATAGCATCCTTTATGATTGACGACATATCCCATTCATAATCAGGGGTGGATACTGCATAAAGATCCATAGGCATTACGTCAGTCAGTAAAGGCGATGTTTCATTTTCAGATACAGTAATAGGTGTGGTATTCATAATATTATTTTACCTTAATACCTTAATTAATCTGTAGTTAAACAATAGCTTAATTGAATATTTCTTAAGTTAAAATCCATTGATTATAAATAGATTTTATATCATTATTTATTATATCCAGTAACAAAAGCCCGTTTATCGGTGTCATTATAAATGACGACTTTGCTGTAATATAAAGAATTACCAGGTGCTTTTAATATTCCATCCTCTCCTGCTTTCACTGTGATAGAGGAAGATTCGAACCATTCTGATGTGAAAGAATGAGACCAATAAAAAACAGCCCTAACTGTTGGTGCAGGGCCGGAGTTGGCTACATAGTAATCTGGACGTGTTTCAGGAATAATAGGCGTGTCAATTCTTGTTGCCTGCACAGAAGAATGTGGTTCTATTGTGATATCACTATAATTACTGACTGTAAGGGGTTCTGATGCTGGTGTATTTGGACCGTAAGTTGTCGATACTGGAGTAGGTTCATTATTACTATTTGTAATGGTAATACCATTAACACCGTTTGTATTTATATTTATTGTGATCATAAAATCCTTTCCTATTATTAATGAGTGGTTAAAATATGATTTCTCATTTGTAGAATATTAACTATTTTTATTTCCATGGTTTTTCATATATCATTATATAATTATAGGGTTATCTATAATTATGAATAGTTTCTCCTTACAGTTAATCATTTATTTTATTAGTGGATATTGAACCTATATGTTTTTGCCGCGGGTATTCTAAACATATTGTTAAGCAATATGAAATATAAAAAATGGCAACTCGGATTAAAAATTATATTAATGATTTAAATGTATAATTCAATAAATAGATGCAGGGAATATTTATTGATAGATATTCATCTTAGCCGTGTAAGTGATAAGTACTATTAGTGTTACAGCCGTATTTATTTGTCTAAACCAAAGATATTTCCATAAGAAAGATTTGAATAATACGATTTACTGATTATTATCAATACCCACTTTCTTTATTTCTCCTTCAAATCAGACATGCTAATGACCATGAAAAAGGTCTCATAAGAGACCTTACCTCCCCGCCGGACTAACAACTAATTGCCCTGCCACCCCATGATCTGCCATTTCCAATATCTGGCTGTAATACATAAAAGGGTAATGTTCATACGATGGCTGCATCATATTTACCAGCAATTCTGTTCTGCCATCAACCCAGACAGTATCTTTCCAGCCATAATCCTGGGGCTCTGGCCGCACACCGTTGTGGTTGATGACCTTAAATCTGGCACCTTCAATATGGAAAGGTTGTGGAACCGAGGTAGTGACTACCCAACGTTCCCACGCCCCCTGGTGGCTGGTTATATCGATACGACCTGAATGCAATAATGCGCCATTGATCCCTTGTGTTTCATCCCCTAAAACGATCTGGCGATTGCGAATCGAAGTATTAATTTCCGCCATATCCATGACAAGTTGAGAGGGTAACGCTTCCGTGACCAGGGGTAATAATCCCCCCGATTTAATTGTCAGAACGTTCGTTGAGCGTAATTTGTTGGAGGGTTCAAACAGCCCTTTCAGGCGATCAATCATGCCAGCAGACTCACCTGCGGTAATAACCACACTATCCACTTTTGACATATCCACCAGCACTTCACGACGTTCTCCCGGTGCAAGAAAAAGCGTCTGCACTGCAACCGGCGCAGGCAGTAGCCCCTGATCGGTCGCAACCATATAAAAAGGTCTACCATCACTGAGTTGCAATTGGAAGCGGCGGGCATTGGCTGCATTCAATAAACGCAGTCTGATCCAGCCCTTGGCAACTTCAATAAAAGGATCTTCCACACCATTAACAACTAATGTATCACCAAGAAAGCCCTGAGCGGCAGAGGCTTTGTCATACCGGGGAGTACCAAAATTGTCCAATCGCTTGTCTTGCAGAATAACGGGGAAATCATCAACTCCATAATGTTTAGGCAAAGGTAAGTTACGGCTGCTTGCATCTTCTACCAACCACATTCCCGCTAGTCCTGCATAAACCTGTCTCGCCATTCGGTGTGGTGTATTAGCATGATACCAGCATGTCGCTGCCGGTTGCTCAATAGGAATGACGGGGGACCAGTTTCCGTTAGAGGGGATCAGACGTGTTGCTCCACCCGTTAATGTTCCGGGGACTTGCAACCCACTCACCGTCATTGAAACAGGCTCTGACAAGCGGTTGCTATATATCAGCTTAACGTTGTCTCCTTTACGGACACGAATAGTCGGCCCCAAGTAAAGCCCATTGATACCCCATACCGAAGCCTTATTTTTTCCATCAAAAAACCAGTTGGATTTCTGTAGAGCCAAAAACAGAGGCTGTCCGCCACGGGATTCCAGCAAAGGGGGAACAGGCAATGCCGTTTGTTGATCTTTATTAGCTCGAACCGCAAAAGGGAGCGCCCCTAAACACATTGCCAAACCAGATGCCTGAATAAATTGGCGCCGACTCAGTGACATATTTTCTCCACGGCAGGAATAATCTCCACGACAAGAAAGAATAGCATCCCCAATTGATTGCTTATGCACACTCAATAAATTTCGAGTGACATCGCGGTGGTAAGTGAATGAATTCCCCAATGTGGGGATATTAGGATTTATTATTCTGTCGAATTACGTTTTATCGATTGCATTTAATAAAAACGTTAACTTATTAAAAAACAATCATATCGCGAATAGGGGATAAATTCTAAAACTATCTTAAATTTATAGTCAGAATTCATCCCCAAACCAGAAAGGAAGGGGCTGTAATGCTAGAATATTTAGTTTTAATTCAACTGACTACGTTTGTTAAGTTCGTCTACTTCTTTATCCAGCTCTTCAATCTTAGCTTGCATCATTTGGCGACAATATTCAGCCAATTCACGCACCTGCTCTTTTGTATATTTCGCCGTATCAATGGGAGGCAACATCTCAACAATAACAACACCATTATTCCAACGATTGAGTTTTATTCTGTCATGGGTTGAGGAGACGCAAACAGGTACAATCGGCACACCAGCCGCAATGGCCGCATGAAAAGCACCAGTTTTAAACGGCAGTAAACCACGCCCACGGCTGCGAGTACCTTCCGGGAACATCCAGACAGAGACTCGATTCTTTTTGATCTGATCCACAACTTGTGAAATCGTTCCGTGCGCTTTTGTCCGGTTTTCCCTGTCAATCAGGATATTCCCCGTCAGCCAATACAACTGACCAAAGAAAGGGATAAAGAGCAGACTCTTCTTACCAACAGTCACCGTGCGTGGCTGTACGGCATTCGACATCGTTATCATGTCGTAGTTATTCTGGTGATTACCAATATAGATGCTCGAACCATATTGAGAAGTATCTTCAGGAATGCGCTCTATCAATGTGATACCGAATATTTTGTGTAGTTTGCCAAATGCCCGGCCAAAGGTCATCACATGGCGCGGATCACGCGGACTAAATAAACAGTAAATTCCACCAAATATACAGATCAAAATGGTGAACAAAATAACAATGATCCCACGAATAATGGTTAACATAGTTTTCTCTTGCAGTTTCCTGTAGCAAGGCAGGACAGCGCCACACTGACCCGCTATTAAGGGTTATTTAAGATGTTCTTATTTATTACACACTCAACACTTCTACACGTTCAACACGCTGTAACCCGCGTGGCAGTGCAGTTCCTTTGCGTCCTCTCTCTGCCCGGAATTTCTGCAAATCCTCTGGGTAAAGCTGCAATTTGCGTTTACCGAAATAAAGCGTAATTGAGGATTTCGGAGACAATACTAGCAACCAGCTCAACATATCTTCTCCTGAAGCAGCCTGAGAGGCGGTAATGGAAACAATTTTGTTACCTTTACCTTTTGAAAGCTGTGGAAGATCTGTGACCGGGAACATCAACATACGACCGGCTTTCGTGATCGCCAGTAACATATCATCCTGTTCATTGGTGATCTCCAATGGTGGCATGACCTTAGCATTCTGTGGCAACGTAATCAGCGCTTTCCCCGCCCTGTTTTTAGCAATCAGGTCATTAAAAGTACAGATGAAGCCATAACCTGCATCAGATGCCATCAAAAATCTCTGATCGTCTTTCGCCATTAGCAGATGTTCAACAGACGCCCCTGCCGGTAATGCCAGTTTGCCGGTCAAAGGTTCCCCCTGCCCTCTGGCAGATGGCAAGTCCAATGGGTCAACGGAATAACTACGCCCTGTACTATCAATAAAGACCACTGGCTGATTACTCTTACCACGAACAGCACTACGGAAGTTGTCACCGGATTTGTAATTCAAACCCGCAGGATCGATTTCATGCCCTTTCGCACTACGTACCCAACCCATTTGAGACATGACAACAGTGATCGGTTCAGATGGCAGGATATCGTGATCACTCATGGCTTTCGCTTCTGAACGCTCTTTCAGCGGAGAACGGCGCACGTCGCCATAGTTTTCCGCATCCGCAATAATTTCTTTTTTCAGCAGGGTATTCAGCTTACGCTCAGAACCAAGGATAGCCTGAAGTTTATCCCGCTCTTTTGCCAGCCCATCCTGCTCACCACGGATTTTAACTTCTTCCAGCTTCGCCAGATGACGCAGTTTCAGCTCCAGAATCGCTTCCGCCTGTGTTTCCGTTAATCCAAAACGCTGCATCAATACTGGTTTGGGTTCATCTTCACTACGGATGATATGGATAACTTCATCAATGTTGAGATACGCTGTCAGCAAACCTTCCAGAATATGCAGACGCTTGAGTACTTTTTCTAGGCGATGATTCAGGCGGTTACGCACCGTTTCACGCCGGAAAACCAACCACTCACTGAGGATTTCGACCAAACCTTTTACACTTGGACGATTATCCAGACCAATCATGTTGAGGTTAACACGATAGCTTTTTTCCAGATCGGTAGTTGCAAACAGATGATTCATGACCTGCTCAACATCCACACGATTCGTTCTTGGCACAATCACCAGACGTATCGGATTTTCATGATCGGACTCATCACGTAGATCATCTACCATCGGCAGTTTCTTCGAACGCATCTGGCTTGCAATCTGTTCCAACACTTTCGCACCGGATACTTGATGTGGCAGAGCAGTAATAACAACATTGCCCTCTTCTTTTGACCACACGGCACGCATACGTATTGAACCACGGCCATTTTTGTAGATTTTACGGATATCTTCTTTTGAAGTGATGATTTCCGCTTCTGTTGGATAATCCGGCCCCTTCACATACTCCATGACTTCATCAAGTGAACATTCGGGTTTATCCAACATCGCAATCAGCGCATTTGCTACTTCACGCGTATTGTGTGGAGGTATATCAGTCGCCATACCAACAGCAATACCCGTAGTTCCGTTTAGCAGGATATTCGGCAGGCGCGCAGGCAGCATTTTGGGTTCCTGCAACGTACCATCAAAGTTTGGCACCCAATCTACAGTACCGTGACCAAGTTCACTCAGCAGTAATTCTGCATACTTAGACAGGCGGGATTCGGTATAACGCATCGCTGCAAAAGATTTTGGATCATCTGGAGCCCCCCAGTTCCCCTGGCCATCCACCAGTGGATAACGGTAAGAGAAAGGCTGCGCCATCAAGACCATGGCTTCATAACAGGCTCCATCTCCATGTGGATGGTATTTACCCAGTACATCACCAACAGTACGGGCAGATTTTTTGAATTTTGCACTGTTATTTAGCCCAAGCTCTGACATCGCATAGACAATACGGCGCTGAACAGGCTTTAAGCCATCACCGATAAAAGGCAGCGCCCTGTCCATAATGACGTACATGGAATAGTTCAAATAGGCGTTTTCAGTGAATGTGTGGAGCGGTTGGCGCTCTACACCATCGTGAGTTATCTCACTCATGTGTTAATTTCCTCAGAATCTGTCTTGACTACCGTGCGCTATGCTTCTGTTGGTTACACCTGATGTTGGTTACACCTAAAGTTGTGTTACACAAACTGTGTTATAACCAAGAAGTGTTATAACCAAGCAATGTTATAACTAAATGCGTTATAACCGGGTTGCGCTATAACTCAATCTCGATGGCATCACCCTTTTCTTGCAACCAATTACGGCGATCTTCCGAGCGTTTTTTTGCCAGAAGCATATCCATAACAGAGAGGGTTTCCTGATAATTCTCATCGTTGATAGTCAATTGCACCAGACGGCGAGTATTGGGGTCTAATGTGGTTTCACGTAATTGCATTGGGTTCATTTCACCTAACCCTTTGAAGCGCTGAACATTCGGTTTGCCACGCTTGCGGCTCAGGCGGTCTAATATCGCGCTCTTTTCACCTGCATCCAGCGCATAGTGCACCTCTTTACCAAGGTCAATGCGATACAATGGTGGCATTGCCATATAAACATGACCACGTTTTACTAATGTCGGGAAATGGCGGACAAACAAAGCGCACAAAAGTGTTGCAATATGCAAGCCGTCAGAATCCGCATCCGCCAGAATACAAATTTTACCGTAACGTAGTTGGCTGATATCTTCACTGTCAGGATCAATACCGATGGCTACGGAAATATCATGCACTTCCTGTGAAGCCAGTACCTCATCTGAAGAGACTTCCCATGTATTCAGGATCTTACCACGCAGAGGCATAATCGCCTGAAACTCACGATCACGGGCTTGTTTGGCAGAACCACCTGCGGAATCCCCTTCTACCAGAAACAGTTCAGTGACATTTAGATCCTGTGACGTACAGTCTGCCAGTTTACCCGGCAGTGCAGGGCCGTTGGTCAGTTTTTTACGCACGACTTTCTTTGCTGCACGCATACGGCGCTGTGCACTGGCAATTGCCATTTCAGCCAGTTGTTCAGCTTCCTGAATATGCTGGTTCAGCCACAGACTGAAAGCATCTTTGACAACACCGGAAACAAAGGCCGCAGACTGGCGCGATGATAAACGCTCTTTGGTCTGTCCAGCAAATTGTGGGTCCTGCATTTTGAGGGATAACACGTAGGCACAGCGATCCCAGATATCATCTGCGGAAAGTTTAACACCGCGAGGCAGTATATTGCGGAATTCACAGAACTCACGCATTGCATCCAACAACCCTTGACGCAAGCCATTGACATGGGTTCCACCTTGTATCGTCGGGATCAGGTTAACATAGCTTTCTCCCAACAACTCGCCACCTTCAGGCAGCCAGAGCAATGCCCAGTCAACCGCTTCAGTTTCACCGCTGAGAGTGCCCACAAATGGCGATTGTGGTAATGTCACCAGCCCATTGACGGCTTCCAGCAAGTAATCTGTCAGACCATCGGCATAACACCATTTTTGTGCTGTTCCTGACAGATTGTCCTTAAAGACAATCTCCACGCCCGGACACAAGACCGCCTTTGCTTTCAGAAGGTGGGTCAAGCGCGAAGTCGAGAAGCGAGGAGTATCGAAATAACTTTCATCTGGCCAGAAATGAACACTGGTGCCTGTATTACGTTTTCCGCAGCTCCCGATAACTTCCAGCTCCTGTACCTTATCGCCATTTTCAAAAGCGATCTGATGAACCTGGCTGTTACGACGAACGGTCACTTCGACTCGTTTGGACAGAGCATTAACTACTGAAATCCCCACGCCATGCAATCCACCGGAAAATTGGTAGTTTTTATTGGAAAATTTGCCACCTGCATGCAGACGGGTCAGGATCAACTCAACTGCGGATACTTTTTCTTCAGGATGGATATCAACCGGCATACCACGGCCATCATCTATCACTTCCAGAGACTGATCGCTGTGGAGGATCACTTCAATATGCTTCGCGTGACCAGCTAGCGCTTCGTCCACACTATTATCGATCACTTCCTGTGCCAGATGATTCGGGCGGGCTGTGTCGGTATACATTCCTGGACGACGACGAACTGGCTCCAGGCCACTGAGGACTTCAATGGCCTCTGCGTTATAACTAGATTGAGTCATGTTGTAATTCTGTCGGTTGCTTCATGATTTAAAGAGGGTCAATCAGTATTGATTACCCTGCGTTTCCTGGGTTACCGATTTATGGGTTGCGGCCTCACCCGAAAATCCATTGGGTAGATACTGTTGATAATACCAGTCACTTACTTGTTTTTGGCAATTTTTTTACTATCGCCACTGGTTAGCCCCAAGAAGTCAATAATTTGAGGAAAATAGTATTCGAAACCAATAAAAGCATGATTCCCACCTGATTCGACCGTCTGCCTGCACTGCATCAGGTATGCAACTGCCTGACGGTAATCCAGCACTTCATCCCCGGTTTGTTGCAATAACCAGATAAGATCCGGTGACTCCAACGGGTCAATGTGCATCACTTTGAGATCATAGATGTGGCTTTGTTCAAGAGTATACCGCTCTTTGGTATAGGGGTTTACGTTTTCCCCGAGATACTCCTGAAGAATATCGAATGGACGAACCGCAGGATTGACGACTACGGCTGGCAGGCCAAAACATTGTGAAAGCCAAATAGCCAGATAGCCACCGAGTGAAGAACCGACCAAACCAATCTGTTCCCCGGCACGACTTATTACCAGTTCTTCCAGCAAGGCGGCTGCATCTTCAGGATAAGGGGGTAATTGTGGCACCAACATATCTATTTCAGGATGCTGTTGGTGCAGCCATGTTTTCAGCGTATTGGCTTTCTCTGATTGTGGCGAACTGTTAAAACCATGTAGATAAAGTAACGTTGACATTAATACCCGTCCGAATCTAAATCCGGGCAAAATGCATTATTCTTGAGCCTGTGAAGCTGCGTTTGCAATTTCGCTTCTCCCTCGCCAGTCACAGACAATTCAAGATAACGCCAACCCGGGGCCACTGTATCAAGCATAAAATTAGTACAATGTGGTTTAAATTGCACACAAGTTGATGGCGTCGCCATAACACGAATACCATTCCACATCTCATCCAGCTCCTGATGAATGTGCCCACACAGTATTGTTTTCACCTGCGGTTTATTTTTCAAGAATTCTGCTAATGCAGGAGCATTACGTAAACAGTGTTGATCCAACCAGGTGCAACCCGATAGTACAGGATGGTGGTGCAACATGACAATCGCATAACGATCACTGTGCTCATCCAGACATTTTGTCATCCACTCAAGCTGGTAATCCGTTAATTCACCATGAGGAACTCCCTGCACTTGACTATCCAGCATGATTAATTGCCAGTGTTGACCAATGAATATTTGCTTAGAAAGAGGGAGCCCCGCTGCTGTCAGTACATCAACCATCGCAGGCTGATAATCATGATTACCAGGTAACCAAACGCAAGGGGCAAGCAAACGGGCAACGCCTTCAACAAAATGTTGATAAGCACCGATAGTTTGATCCTGAACCAAATCACCTGTAACAACTACCAAATCGAGATCGAGATTCTGCTCAAGGATCGCATCCAGCACAGCATGATAACTGCGATAGGTATTAACGCCTAGCAGTGAGTCACCTTTATTGGCGAAAAGGTGCATGTCGGTGATTTGCAATATTCTTGCTGTGGCGCCTTTTGCCACAGGTATTTCAAGCAGGCTTTCCAAATGGTTTCCTTTTCCTGTCGATCATAGGGGATTATTCTAACGTGCTTTTTCACATAAGATCTGCTGACTGGGGCACACTTCGCGTTTCCCAAGACAAATGAGAGATTATCTCTCCAACCACGCTTTTTTGAGTTTTTCATGGTGCAACGTCAGCCACTGTATTGCAATAACGGAAGCCGCATTATCGATAATTCCCTCTTCTACCCATTGGTAAGCCTGTTCACGACTGACAGTCAGCACCCGGATATCTTCATTTTCACCTTCCAGACCATGAATACCAAAAGCAGTAGAAGAATCGACCTCCCCAACAAAAATATGCATACGCTCTGTTGTTCCTCCGGGGCTTGAAAGGTAACTCAATGCTGGTTGACAACGTTTGACCTCAATACCCGCTTCCTCCATCGCCTCACGGCGAACAACCTGTTCGGCAACTTCCCCTTCTTCGATCATGCCTGCAATCACTTCCAGTAACCACGGCGTTTGACTGGTTTCAATTGCCGGAATGCGGATTTGTTCAATCAGAACCACTTCATCACGTATCGGATCATAAGGTAACAAAACGCCTGCATGCCCTCGCTCAAACACTTCACGTTTAATGGTTTCACTCCATCCTCCACAAAACAGACGGTGTCTGAATTGATATTCCGTCATTTTAAAAAAACCACGATAGAGCGGCTTGCGGGAAATAACTTCAACATCTTGTTTTGTAAAAGTACGTGGTTTTTTAGACGATAGGGATTTTGCAGAAACAAGCGGTGAGGCAAAATCTTCACGCATAAAGACTCCTGATTGTTATCTTTTATTTATCTATTATTAAAATGTATTTTGTCATATTGGTCTAAATAAATTCGTTTTGAAGATACAAACAGACCAGAAAATAAGGCAATATGGCACAAACAGCCACCCTATCCTGCAAGTATTCTCTGCTAGAATCTGTAATATTGTTTTTTATGCAGAGGCAAATTAGGCAAAATAGCTGCACAACAAGGAACGCAAATGAAAAAATTGCTATCTCTTTTTATCGCTATAAATCTGGTAGGTTTCAGTACCTCAAGCCATGCAGAAGATCTATTGCAAATTTACAAACAGGCAAAAGAAACTAATCCTGAATTGCTTAAGGCACTGGCTGACCGCAATTCGGTTTTTGAAGGAATTAATATAGCCCGTAGTCCTTTGTTACCTCAATTAGAACTGGGGGCGGGAGTTAACTATGGCAAAAATTTTCGCAAGAACAAACAAGAAAACTATGGTACTAATGCAGACTTAACTCTGAGCCAGACAATTTTTAATATGTCCACATGGAACAAACTGAGTCAGGCTGAAAAGAATGCAGGAATTGCCGATATTACTTACCAAAAAACCCAGCAACAATTAATTCTGGATACTGCCAACGCCTATTTTGATGTTCTGAGTAAGATTGATTCTCTGACTTATACCGACGCCCAGAAAGCCTCACTGTATCGACAATTAGATCAAACAACTCAACGCTTCAATGTAGGTCTGGCCGCCATTACTGACGTGCAGAACTCCCGTGCCCAATATGACACCATTCTGGCACAGGAAGTTTCTGATCGTAACGACCTGGACAATTCTCTGGAAAAATTACGTCTGATTACCGGAGTTTATTATCCACAGTTGGCTTCATTAAATGTTGAACGCTTCAAGACAAATAAGCCAGAACCTGCCGAAGTTATACTAAAAGAAGCTGAAGCCCGCAATCTGAGCTTGTTATCCGCACGTTTGACGCAAGATTTGAAACGCGAGCAAATTAAAGACGCACAGACTGGCTACATGCCAACCATCAAATTAACGGCAAGTACAGGGGTCGGTAATAAACATTACCGTAATGGAGAATACAGCAATCAATATTCTGGAAGCAATTCTGTCGGTGTATCCTTAAATCTGCCACTTTATAATGGCGGAGCAACCCGTTCTCAAGTTGAACAGGCCAAATACGATTTTGTCGCCAGTAGCCAAGAACTGGAAAATACTTACCGCAAAGTAATTCAGGATGTACGTTCTTCTACCAATAATATTGCGGCCTCTATCAGTAGTATTGAAGCTAACAAACAAGCTGTGCTCTCTGCCGAAAGCTCATTACACTCCACAGAGGCCGGTTATCATGTAGGAACTCGTACCATCGTTGATGTACTGAATTCCACCTCTAAGCTGTACGAGACAAAGCGGAGACTCTCTAAAGTACGTTATGATTATCTGCTCAATCTGTTAATTAATCAGCAGGCCCGCGGTACTTTAAGTGAAGAGGATCTGGCGGCACTGAATAACCTGTTAGGTGCACAGGTTCCAACTTCCGCTAGCAGTATTATTAAAGAGATGAAAACGCCATCAATTCGATGAATTAATGCGCTATCGTTTTCAATTAAAAAACGTTATATTAAAGACGCTATACTAATAAAGCAGCCCGCCGTTGTGTGGGCTATTTTTTAATAAGATCCCCAGGAGCCGTCCCATTGCGCATCATTGGTGGGATTCGCTCTTAATCTGATACCTTTAAGATGGATGCCCCCTATGACAATGAAACGGACAAAAGAGATTAACCGTGATAATTTTCGTAAAGCATGGCGAAATTATCGTCTTGCACCTGTGGCACTCGCTGTCAGTGCGGTTTTCATGCTTTCTGCCTGTGAACAGAACGATGAAACGGTATCGCTTTATACCAATGCCGATGAGTGTTCCAAGGCAAATCCTTCTCAAAGTGAACAATGCACTATCGCTTATAACAACGCCCTGAAAGAAGCGGAAAAAACGGCACCGAAATACGCAACCCGTGAAGACTGTGTTGCTGAGTTTGGTGAACAACAATGTACTCAGGCCCCCGCACAGGCCGGTGTTGGTAATCAGGCTCAGGCACAAAGCAGCAGCGGTAGCTTCTGGATGCCGTTGATGGCAGGCTACATGATGGGTCGTTTGATGGGCGGAAACTCAGCTCCTTCACAACCGCTGTTCTCATCAAAATCTGCCAGTAGCCCGGCTAATGGCAAGTTTGTTGATGCAACAGGTAAGAGTTATGGCCCGGCTACGGCTGGCGGTCGTACCATGTCTGTACCCAAAACAGCAATGGCACCAAAACCAGCAACCACATCGACCATTACGCGTGGTGGGTTCGGTGATACAGTAGCAAAACAATCCAGTATGCAGCGTTCATCTGCTGGTTCAAGCTCCAGCTCTTCCCGTTCAATGGGCGGTTAAGTCAAGGTGAGTGATTAAATAAAGATGAAACGCATTAATATTAATGAGCGCCCGGACTGGCGCGAAAAAGCAACAGAATATGGTTTCAATTTCCACACCATGTATGGTCAACCCTACTGGAGTGAAGAGGCTTATTATCAATTCAGTCTGAGCCAGATTGAAGAAATTGAAGGCGTCACCGAAGAACTGCATCAGATGTGTTTGCAGGTTGTGGAAAAAGTCGTCAACAATGAAGAACTGCTGACTAAATTTCAGATCCCTAAGCATTGTTGGGAATTTGTCCGTTCTTCATGGGTAACCAGCCAACCTTCACTCTATTCCCGCCTGGATTTAGTCTATGATGGCCAGAATCCACCAAAATTACTGGAAAACAATGCAGATACCCCGACATCGCTGTATGAGTCTGCTTTCTTCCAATGGATCTGGCTGGAAGACCAGATGAATGCCGGCAATCTGCCCTCAAATGCAGATCAGTTCAATAGCTTGCAAGAAAAATTGATTGAGCGTTTTGAACTGTTACGTGAAAAACACGGGTTTGGCCTGCTGCATATGGCCTGTTGTCAGGATAGTGAAGAGGATCGTGGCACAATCCAATATCTACAGGATTGTGCTTCAGAAGCGGGTATGGCAACGGAATTCCTGTTTATTGAGGAAATTGGGCTTGGCGAAAAGGGGCAGTTTACGGATTTGCAGGATCAAGTGATCAGCAATCTGTTTAAGCTGTATCCGTGGGAATTCATGCTGCGTGAAATCTTCTCGACCAAACTGGCTGATGCGGGAGTCCGTTGGCTAGAGCCTGCATGGAAGAGCATTATTTCCAACAAGGCGTTACTGCCAATGCTGTGGAAAATGTTCCCAGATCACCCAAATCTGTTGCCTGCTTATTTTGCCGATGAACGTCCGGCAGAGATGAACAGCTATGTAATTAAGCCTTTCTTCTCCCGTGAAGGAGCCAATATTCGTATTATCGAAAATGGCCGGGAAATTGCCAACGCCGATGGCCCATATGGTGAAGAAGGTATGATCGTTCAGCAGTTCCATTCCCTGCCGAAATTCGGCGATAGTCATGCGCTGGTAGGTAGCTGGTTAGTCAATGATCAAGCGGCGGGTATCTGTATTCGTGAAGATCGTGAATTAATCACACAAGATCTGTCCCGTTTCTACCCGCACATTATTCTGGATTAAGTTATTTATCCAAATTGGATTGTCAACATACTCAAAGAGCCGTCTTCAATACCTTCAACAGGCGTCGAAATTGGCTCTTTTTTATCCCATGTTCCCAACACATAGAAAAGTGGCAGAAAGTGTTCTGATGTCGGGTGAGATAACTTACCATCTTCTCTGTCCAGAGCCTGCAATAAAGGATGTGGTTCCTCAAGGCTGGTCAAATTTTCGCGCACAAACTGTTCAAAAGACAGAGCCCACGAATAAGGCTCAGCTCCCAACTGCTCTGCAAGCTGATTATGCACGACATTCCCGCTTCCTATGATCATAACGCCTTCATCACGGAGCATAGATAATTTCTTACCCATCTCATAATAGAAAGAAGTGGATTGATTACGATCTATACTCAGTTGGATAACAGGAATAGCCGCATCAGGATACATTTTAGCTAATATTCCCCAGGAGCCGTGATCTAAACCCCATTCTTCAAAATCCGTTTCGACCTCAATGGGTTCAAGAATATCCTGTACCAATACAGCCAGTTCAGGAAAACCTTTCGCTGGATATTGTTTCTCATGTAACTCTCTGGGAAAGTTGCCAAAATCATGGATAGTTCTTGGTTGGGCCATTGCTGTCACAGCAGTGCCATTTGTATACCAATGCGCAGAAATCACCAGAATTGCCCTTGGTGTGGGTAACTTTTGTCCCAATTCGAACCAGGAACGTGAATAACAGTTGTCTTCAATGGCATTCACTGGACTACCATGACCAATGAATAATGCGGGTATTCTCAGGAGACTCATTTTCGTCCCTCATGCGGCAAATCAAACATGATAGTTATGATAATGACAAAAAAATTATGGCAAGATTATGAAGCTTCGTCCTTGAATGTGACCAATCAAAAAATAATGGAGCACTTCAAAAATACTGAAAGGCCACAGGGTGTGGACTGCGGCCTTACAAGCGTACATGCGATATAACTGATATATTCTACCCCGTCCGACCCTTTATGCCGAACTATTTTTACCCCTCATCCGTCAATTTGCAGTTTTATTGGCTGTGTATTGAGAATTATGGGGTATTCCATGCTAGTTGGAAGGCAATTTCAGTAGAAAAAAACAACTATGCTGAGTCAGCTAACCGCTTTTTCCATCTTAATACGATAATCAACCAGATCGTCAATGGTGACCACTGGCATATCGTGCTGTTTTGCAAACTTAATAACCTCAGGCGCTCTGGCCATTGAGCCATCATCGTTTGTCAGTTCACACAGCACCCCGGCTGGTTTGAAACCCGCGAGTTTCATCAAATCAATCGTCGCTTCGGTATGGCCACGGCGGGTTAACACCCCCCCATTCTGTGCCCGCAGAGGGAAAACATGCCCAGGGCGATTCAGATCATTCGGTTGCGCGCCATCAGCTATGGCTGCACGAATGGTAGTAATACGATCTGCGGCAGAAACGCCGGTTGTTACTCCCTGTGCAGCTTCAATAGTGACAGTGAAAGCTGTCTGATATTGGCTGGAGTTGTTTTCGACCATCATAGGTAACTGCAATTGCTGACGGCGTTTTTCCGTCATACAAAGGCACACAATCCCACTGCCATGACGGATAGTTAATGCCATTTGTTCCACAGTCATAGTTTCGGCAACGAAAATCATATCACCTTCATTTTCACGATTTTCATCGTCCAGTACCATTACACCATGGCCTGCACGCAAAGCAGCTATCGCACGTTCGACACGTTCAAATGGCGTACCATAAGAAGAAAGTAGCGTCTGATTCATGGTAAAAAAACCTCTTTTAAAATGTATGGATTACCAGAATCAGGGCGATTTTGAGGAGTTGATATTGCTTAAAAATACAGCAATAAAAACAACAGACGAGCGCAAGCGCCCGGTTGATACTGTTATTCTCTCCCATCCGGACTATCACCGTCGGCTCCAGAATCACACTGGATCTGCTGACCTCTGTTTTATCCTCAGTTGTTATGATAATCAGGTACGAAAATTAGTTTCTGACAACCAATTTTTGACAACACGTTTCTATCAAAAAAGGATAATGACAAACAGAGCGCTCGCGGGCTTCATGAAATCACCAAAAGTCATTTCACTTTACCGCCGGTAGGGACTTTCACCCTGCCCTGAGATAAACAATTTGACTATAACGTTTATAATTCATCAGAGCAATCGACAAAAGCAAATATAAAACCGATCTCTCAATCAATTGTGCTTTTGTCATCAGGTATTAAAATAGCAACAACACACTGTTTTGTTATTCATTTAACAGCCCTGTCATTTAAACAGCGCAGCCATTAAAAGGATGATCATCATGCTCGATCCCAAAAAAATTGAACAAATTGCCCGCCAGATCCACAGTGCTATGCCGAAAGGCGTAAAAGAGTTCGGTGATGATGTAGAGAAGAAATTGCGTACTATATTGCAATCCCAACTGAGTAAACTGGATCTCGTCAATCGTGAAGAGTTTGATATCCAGACTCAGGTATTACTGCGTACTCGTGAAAAATTGGTTAGTATGGAACAGCGCCTGAGTGAACTGGAAGCCCGTCTCGAAAGCCAACAACCAAGTGCTGAAAAGAAAGCGGAATAACGGTATTGAGGAGAATTGCTACAAGAGACAATTCTCCTGCTTATTCAGGCAATGCCGTTTATGTCATAAATTAAATAACGAAAGGAACATAACGGCATTATGATGCGGGTAATCTTACTGATTTTTAATTATTTTGATGATGTTGGTCGTTGAGATCCCATCTTCAAAGTTTAATACCTTCACTTCTCCACCAGCAGCCCAGACTTCTTTGCTACCGGCAATCTCTTCTGGCTTATAATCCCCACCTTTGACCAGAATATCAGGCAAAATTCCCGCAATTAAGCGCTGTGGTGTATCTTCTTCAAATGCCACGACCCAATCCACCGATTCCAGCGCAGACAATACGAGCATCCGTTGTTCCAGTGGATTCACTGGACGTGTTTTCCCTTTCAGGCGCTTGGTTGAAGCATCACTGTTCACTGCCACGATCAGACGATCGCCCAGTTTACGAGCATTGGACAAATAAGATACATGACCCGCATGAAGAATATCAAAACAACCATTAGTCATCACGATACGCTCACCGCGCTGACGCGCCTGTTCGACGACTTCTTTCAGACGTGATTCATCCATCACACCAAAGCCCGTTTCTGCACGACCGCGTACTGCGTTTTCCAGCTCTACCTGAGACACAGTAGATGTTCCCAATTTTCCAACCACGACCCCGGCGGCTGCGTTAGCAAGATAACAGGCCTCCGCCAATGGTTTTCCTGCTGCGATTGCCGCTGCCAAAACACCAATCACTGTGTCACCAGCCCCCGTTACATCAAAAACTTCTTGTGCCTGCGTTGGTAAATGCAGCGGTGGCTGTCCCACACATAGCAGGCTCATGCCTCGTTCAGAGCGGGTGATCAACAGGGCTTTCAGCTCCAGATCCTGCACCAGTTGCGTGCCTTTCTGTACCAGCTCGTCATCATCTTTGCAATGACCAACCACAGCTTCAAATTCTGACATATTCGGTGTCAATAATGTTGCACCACGGTAACGTTCAAAGTCGTTGCCTTTGGGGTCGATCAAAACAGGAACACCTGCTTCATTCGCCAATTTAATCATTGCCTGAACCTGATTCAACGCTCCCTTGGCATAATCTGAAAGCACCAGCGCTCCGATATTTGGCAAGGATTGCTGGATTTTTTCCAACATTGGCTGTGCGTCTACGTTCTGGAACCCTTCTTCAAAATCCAGACGGATCAGTTGCTGATTACGGGATAAAATACGTAGCTTCGTGATGGTTGGATGCGTTGCCACAGGAACAAAATCACACTGAACTTTCACGCTGCTGAGTTTTTCGCTCAATGCCCGCGCAGCATCATCAATACCCGTCAATCCCACTAAATGTGAGTGGGCACCCAGTGACGCGATATTCATGGCGACGTTAGCCGCTCCTCCCGGACGCTCCTCAATGGTATCGACCTTAACGACAGGAACCGGAGCTTCCGGTGAAATGCGGCTGGTTGGGCCGTACCAATAACGATCTAACATGACATCGCCAACAACCAAAACACCTGCGCGGTGAAAATCAGGGAGTGCTACGTTCATCCCATGCTCCAAATATCAAAATAAATTGTTGCGGATATTACCATAACCAACCTAAATACCAGCAAGAACCTCAGAAAAAGCCTATTCCTCTCTGGTTTATTCTGCCCGATTAGCACCAAGCCACTTCTGCCAGCTATTGTGTACCCGTGTTTTCTGCTGGCTGAAACGTTCAACAGAGACACGATTGGATAACGCCTGCAAAGTAAGATGATGCAGTTCATTGCGCAAACTGATATAAGCCTGTGTTAATGCCACTGCTTCCTGTTTATCCATAATATTGTGTTCAGCCATGAGTTCAAAAATGCGAACATTATCAGACCAGCGGGTCAATTTGGCATTTTCCTGTGCATAACGCAGTACCTGATATTGAGCGATAAATTCAATATCAGTGATCCCACCGGGATCGGCTTTAATATCAAACTGGTCATGTTGATGACTTCCCAAATGTCGGTACATTTTTTCGCGCATCTCACGTACCTGCTGACGCAGTAGATCAGGATCACGCGGCATACATAAGGTTTCCCGACGAATGCGTTCAAAATCCGCCCGCATTTTTTCATCGCCAAATACCATACGGGCCCGAATCAGTGCCTGATGTTCCCACGTCCACGCTTCGTTTTTCTGATAATCATCAAAAGCCTCAAGAGTACTGACCAACATCCCTGATTCACCGGACGGACGCAAACGGGCATCAACTTCATACAACACACCCGACGCTGTTCGGGTACTGAACAAGTGAATAATGCGCTGAGCAAGACGCAAATAGAATTGACGGGCATCAATAGAACGAGCACCATCAGTCATTACACCCATCGGACAATCCAGTAAAAATACCAGATCCAAATCAGAACCATAACCCAGTTCCCAACCGCCCAATTTACCATAACCAATAATGGCAAAACCAAGCCCCTGACGCTGAGATAAATGCGTCGGTACACCATAACGTTTTACCATCTGATGCCAGGCCTGTTGGACTACCGCACCGATAATCGCTTCTGCCAGATAAGTCAGGTGATCACTGACTTTCATAATCGGCAGAGCTCCTGCTATATCTTCTGCGGCTATCCGTAATAATTGCGCCTGTTTGAATTGCCTCAACGCCTCCAGCAATTGTTCTTCATCATCTTCCGGGATGCGCAATAAATATTGATACAGTTCATCCCGATAAGCCTCCAGGGGCAAAGGCTCGTACAACGAGGTAGGATCGAGTAATTCATCTAATAATAAAGGATGACGACTAAGCTGGCTGGCAATCATCGGAGAAGCGGCACACAGACGGATAACGTGGGTCATCACCTGTTCTGATTCCAGCATCAGCTCCAGATAAGTGGTTCGGCTGACAATACTGAGCAGCAAAGGAATAACCCGCTCCAACACAGTATTTGTATCTTCCCTTGCCCCCCTTTTCTTTGTCGCGATCTTTACCAAAAGGCGTGGCATCAAATGATCCAGCACATCACGCCCCCGTGGGCCAATGGTGCGTTTACTGATGTCGTGACGTAACAATGCAACCATATCGAGCATTTTTTGGGCTTCAGACTCATTCAGATGAGGAACAAGCACCATCAGTTCATCCCTGTTCAGGCTTTCCTGCCATAAACTTTTAAACGGTACATGTGCAGCTTCCTCATTATTTTCTTCCGCTTCATCTCCTATCAGGTGCTGAAAAATGTCCCGGACAGCAGACATTTTTTTTGCTGCTTCCACGACTAATTCATTCCAGTCAGCAAATCCCATGCCCCAGGATAAACGGGCACGATCCAGTTCATTTTCCGGTAAAGTTTGTGTCTGTTGATCACGAATAGATTGCAGCAGATTCTCCAACCGACGCAAAAACAGGTAACTTTCTTCCAGTTTCCTGACCTGCTCTGGCGTCAATAACGCCAATGTTTCGATGGATTTCAGTGTCAGTAATAATGAGCGGGATTGCAGGCTGGGTTCTCGACCTCCACGAATCAATTGAAATACCTGCGTGATAAATTCAATTTCCCGTATCCCTCCCGCTCCCAGTTTAATATTGTCTTTTAAACCCCGTCGGCGCACTTCCCGTTCAATCATGCCTTTCATATTGCGTAAAGATTGGATCACGCTGAAATCAATGTAACGACGAAATATAAATGGCCTCAACATTTGACGTAGTTCATAACAATATGCCTGATCATCAGGCCCCAAAATCCGGGCCTTTATCAAAGCGTAACGCTCCCAGTCCCGTCCCTGTTCCTGATAATAATCCTCCAGCGCCGGAAAGCTGAACACCAATGGCCCACTGTCACCAAACGGACGTAATCGCATATCAACACGATAAACAAAACCATCCACCGTCTGTTGATCCAATACCTTGATAAGTTTCTGACCCAATCGGGTAAAAAACTGGGAGTTATCCATCTCGCGGCGACCACCTTGTGTCACCCCATTTTCTGGATACGCAAAAATCAGATCGATATCAGAGGAAAAATTAAGTTCTCCTCCTCCCAATTTCCCCATGCCAAGGATCAACAACGGCTGCGTTACACCCGCTTGATCAGTCGGTGTTCCCCAATCCTGACAACAATGCCGATACAACCAATCGCGGGCAGCGATAATCAAACTTTCAGCTAACACACTTAACTGTTGCAGCGTTTGCTCTGTCGTGCTTATTTGCAGCGCTTGCAACCATGCGATTCTCACCAGCATCTTGTGACGAAAAAGACGCAGAGCCCGCATCAGTGAATTTTCATCACCAACCACTGACAAAGTCTGATTCAACCAATCTGCGTAGTGTTGCCACTCATCAGGCTGAGGGGGATTCTGACGCATTTCAACCAACCATGCAGGATGTGACAGTATGTTTTCTGCGACAAAATCACTCAGTATCAATGCTGCCTGTTCATGAGGTGCAAAGACTTCTGTTGTTTCTGTCGCTTGCTGGAAATTCGCAATAACCTGTTGTAATCGTTGAGTTAAAATTGATGAAAGTGGCAACATAAGTCAGGTTTCCCTTTTTTAATTGTTATTGAGCCATCAACCACTGAGTCAACGCCAATTTGCATTGCAACCATTTTGCGCTGTAACACAATACTTCTGCATCATCGGTAGAAAGCGCCTCTTTTAATTCAGATAATAAACCCAGTGCCGGAACCGTTGCTCCTTGCTTTTCAGTCAGAAGTTTTACCCATTCCAGAGTCTGTTCTAATCCTGTTTTTCCTGCGGCTATTCCTGCCAGCCACTCTTCTTCCTGCGCCTGCCACTGCTCCAGAATTCCGGCAAGAAGAACAGATAACGGTTGCTGCCATTCGAGTGTTTCAGTTGTTTTTCCTTCCTCCCACTTGGCAGGAGATTTATGACTGGCAAGAGCATATCCCCGCGCAGCTTTACTCTTGTTCGCCAACCGCAAGCCACCCTGTATTGCCAGTTCATCTGCTAATAACAACACATCTGACACATTGCCTGTTTTCAACTCCAGTTCAAACTCACAAATTGGCGAGGTTCTCTCTCCAGCCCGGATTTCCCCCTGATCCAACACAACTTCAATTTCACTCTGACCATAATTCACAACCCATTTTTCACGGCAAAAATTTGTACTGAACAACTCAGTCAATTGAGCCTGCAATCGGGTAAGGTCAGTATTCTCAGGCCAGATTTCAGCAGGAAAGCGAGCTAAATCCAGTTCTGGCTGCGGAAGAGGAACATTAAATTCCGGCCGCTGATGGAGACCTCCGATAACTCGCCCCGCTGTTTTGATAGTCATCTCATACTGTTCATCAAAACCACGGATACGTAATCCCATATCCCAACGGCGCAATTGATTATTCTGTGTTTCAAAGTAAATATTAGTTAAATGTTGTGGTGACGTGTAATGATTAGGAAGCTGAAACAACTGGTGACGAATTGCCAATATCGTTTCGGGTTTTACAGACAGTTTCAACTCTACCTCTATAGAACGCATATTTTTTCTCTCTCAATTAACACAGGGCGGATCATGTTTAATCCTAACCACCACTTTTTCAGGAACAGGAAAAATAAACCACAACTGTGTGTTATCTCAACAATGATTGTGTTATTTCAACAATGGCTGTGTTATCTCAATAAGAATTGTGTGACATCGCCAAGTAATCGTATTACTCCGGCAAAAAAACGCTAACAATGCCTGTATTCGGTCAGTTAAATGAGGATTCATTCTGGTTTACTGATTGCACCCGCAAACTTTACTCTTTACTATCAGTTTGCAACCCTATCAGTTTGTAACCCATACACCAAAAACAGTAGAAGACAGAATGCAAAAATTACATCGATTACTTATTTTATTACTCGGTCTTACACTTCCATTATCCGTGTATGCTGAGGAAAAACGTTACGTCTCTGATGAATTATCAGCTTACATTCGCAGCGGCCCCAGTAATCAACATCGCATTATGGGTTCATTAAATGCCGGTGCTGAGGTTATTCTGGTCAATCCAAAATCAGAGAATGGCTATTCACAAGTAAGGGATAACAAAGGGCGTACAAGCTGGATCTTAACCAGTGAGCTCAGCGCTATTCCTAGCCTGCGTGAACGCATTCCCGCCATGGAGCAGAAGATCAAAACTCTGACCGAACAATTGGCTAATATTGATAATAGCTGGAATCAACGCACCGCAGAAATGCAGAACAAAGTGGCGGCCAGCGATAAAATCATCAATGATTTAAAAACAGAGAATGCAAAGCTCCAGAGCAAGTTGACTGTAGCGGAGAAAAAAGTCGAAATTGCCAACTTACAACTGGATGATAAGCAAAGAGCCATTATTTTGCAGTGGTTCATGTATGGGGGTGCAGTTGCAGGTATTGGCTTATTGTTAGGTCTTGTACTGCCACATATCGTTCCACGTCGTAAACGCAAAGATCGTTGGATGAGCTGATTTAAAGGCGGTAAGTTTAAGGACACTAGAGTGAAAGTTTATTTGGTTGGTGGTGCCGTTCGTGATCAACTGCTGGATCTGCCGATTACAGAAAGAGACTGGGTTGTCGTTGGTGGCAGCCCGCAAGAGCTGTTATCTCAGGGATACCAACAGGTTGGAAAAGATTTTCCGGTTTTTCTGCATCCCAATACGCATGAAGAATATGCGCTGGCACGGACAGAGAGAAAATCCGGTCAGGGGTATACCGGCTTTACCTGTTACTCGGCTCCCGATGTTACTTTGGAAGAAGATCTGTTACGTCGGGATCTGACCATTAATGCCATTGCACAAACTCCTGAAGGCGAATTGATCGACCCTTATCACGGTACAGAAGATCTTAAATATCGTATCCTGCGTCATGTTTCGGAAGCGTTTTCAGAAGACCCACTACGTGTACTGCGTCTGGCACGTTTTGCTGCCCGATTTGCTCATTTAGGCTTTTCCATTGCGAAAGAAACGCAAACACTTATCTCTGCAATGACAGCGAGCGGTGAGTTATCATCGTTAACCCCTGAACGGGTTTGGCGGGAAACTGAAAAAGCACTCGCCTCACAATCTCCCCACGTTTATTTCCAGGTCTTACGTGATTGTGGTGCTCTGGCGCTTCTTTTCCCTGAAATCGATAATCTGTTTGGTGTGACTTCTATGACGAAGGATATGGGGATTCATTCTCTGAATATCCTGCAAATATCCACTCAACTGAGCACTGATATCGATATCCGCTTCGCCTCACTTTGCACTCACACCGGAAACAAACAGATTAAGCAGATGTGCGAACGGTTACGCATACCTAATTCAGCACGTGACCTTGCCGGTATCGTGGCGCAATATTATGACTGGGTACATACTGCTGAACAATTATCGGCAGAAAAATTGCTAATACTGTTCAATACCATTGACGCGTGGCGAAAACCTCAACGTATTGAGCAATTAGCTGTCTGTAGCAAAGCCGATGCTTTTGCCTGTACAGGGCTAAAAACGTCTGTTTATCCACCTGAAAAATATTTGCGGGAAGCCTTTGCGATTGCCAGTCAGGTTAATGTTCAACAGATCATTGCCCGTGGTTTTCAGGGGGCTGAAATCCGTACAGAGTTAGAGCGACAACGCCAATTCGCCATTACTAACTGGCAACAAAATCAGCATTAATTCGCTCTGCGTTCAATCATGACACCCACACTTTTTGCTTGTGCTACTGCGCCTGGTTTACTGACTTTAATTCTGACCCACGGCGCCTTAAACTGCTCCAGCAAAATATCAGCCACTTCTTCTGCCACACGTTCAACTAAAGCAAATCGCTGATTTTCCACATGCCGGATCACTGTTTCACTGACTTTGGCATAGTCCAGACAGTACTCAACATCATCACTGGAAGCTGCACGTTTATTGTCCCAACCTATTTCGATATCAAACACCAGCTTTTGCTTAATTGTTTGTTCCCAATCATATACGCCAATGGTAGTAATGACGCTTAATTGTTCAATAAATACGATATCCATCACGCCGTTTCTCCGTTTTTCGGTTCACCGGATACCACTTCCGGCTAAATGTGCGTATTATCCATTGTTATAGTAAAGAAAACGACCTTTATTCATTGGAGATATCTTATGAGTGCTATCGCGCTTGGTATGATCATCTTCGCGTATCTGTGTGGCTCTATATCCAGCGCGATATTGATCTGTCGTCTGGCAGGATTACCCGATCCCCGCCAGCATGGTTCCGGTAATCCGGGAGCAACAAATGTCCTGCGTATTGGCGGCAAAGCTGCCGCGCTGGCAGTACTGATCTGCGATGTATTGAAAGGCATGATCCCTGTTTGGCTGGCATATAAACTCGATGTTCAACCTTTTTATTTAGGCATTATCGCCATCGCTGCCTGTTTAGGACATATTTACCCAATCTTTTTCCATTTCAAAGGAGGCAAAGGTGTCGCCACCGCATTCGGCTCTATTGCTGCCATTGGTTGGGATTTAATGGGATTGGTTGCCGGGACATGGGTACTGACCGTATTATTGAGCGGCTACTCCTCATTAGGTGCAATCATTGGTGCCCTCGTCGTGCCTTTCTACGTCTGGTGGTTCAAACCGGAATTCACCTTTCCTGTCGCAATGCTTTCATGTCTGATACTTATGCGACACCATGATAATATCCAACGTCTCTGGCGAGGTCAGGAAAGCCGCATCTGGCAAAAACTGAAAAAGAAACAGGAAATGACAGATAAAGAGAAACTCCAGGCAGCTAAAGAAAAAGAAGAACAACAAGATGAGTGATACATACAGCCCCAACAAGGGGCTGTTTCTATCCTGTTTCACGCCTTCCAGAGATAACAAACCCCAAGGGCCAACTTGTGTATATTTGGCTCAGAGAACACCCTCGAAGACCGAAAACGTTATATATCTGCTAAACTTCAAACAACTAATAACATAAGTGACAACTATCACCTGTGAAGGGGGTTATATGAAAGCACTTGTTTATCACGGAGCCGGAAAAAAACTCTGGGAAGAAAAAGCGCCACCCCAACTCATCGAACCAACAGATGCTATCATCCGCATCGTCAAAACAACAATCTGTGGCACAGATCTGCATATCCTCAAAGGAGACGTTCCTACTGTCGAGCAAGGCCGGACATTAGGACATGAAGGTATTGGGATCGTTGAGTCAGTTGGAGAATCCGTCCGCAATATCAAGGTCGGTGATAAAGTGATTATTTCCTGTATCACCGTCTGCGGTAGTTGTATTCATTGTAAACGTCAGCTTTATGCGCACTGTAAAGATGGAGGCTGGATCCTGGGGCATAAGATTGATGGCACACAGGCAGAAAAAGTACGTATTCCCCATGCTGATAATAGTCTTCATCGCCTGCCGGATGGTGTCGATGAAGAAGCGGCCTTAATGCTGAGTGACATTCTGCCAACAGGCTTTGAAATTGGTGTTATTAATGGCAGAGTTCAACCCGGAAATACTATCGCCTTGATTGGTGCAGGGCCTGTCGGACTATCGGCACTACTGGCATCACAATTCTACTCTCCGGCACACATCATCATGATCGATAATGATGATAACCGTCTTAGCGTCGCTCAGCAGCTCGGCGCTAACACAATTATCAATCCGACACGACAAAATGTAGCAGAAATCATCAACAAACTGACTGGTGGCTTTGGTGTAGACGTTGCCATTGAGTGTGTGGGTATCCCTGCAACTTTCAAGATATGTCAGGACATCATTGCTGCGGGTGGGTTTATTGCTAATGTGGGAGTCCACGGTAAATCCGTCGATTTACATCTGGAAAATCTCTGGATCAAAAACATCACTATTACCACTGGACTGGTCAATACAAGCAGTACTCCCATGCTACTGAAAAGCATTCAATCCGGCCGAATCGCACCTGAAAAGCTGGTCACTCATTATTATCCATTGAATGAAATAGAAACCGCTTATGACGTATTTAGTCATGCGGCCCAAGAAAAAGCATTGAAAATCGTCTTGTCAGCATAATTGATATAATTGATATAGCAGGAGTGTAGTTAAGCTACACTCCTGCTCAATCCCCGCTTTGAGGTCGTCCAAAATTGGCTTTTAGGTATTACAGTTGCTTGAGAATTAGTATTTAACCTTATCTAGTCGTTATCTAGTCGGGAGATAAAACATAAACAGCTATTTATTATTCAACAACTGTTTCATGTCCTGTTTTTCAGCTTTTTCCGCCAGCATTGGAAAATCTTTCACTGTCCAATAGCGTTGTGGCACAGGTAGGTTTTTCATCTTATCCGTTGGCCATAACTGGAATTCTGCTAACTTATCCAGCGAGAAATGTTGATAATACTCAGGCAAAGAGAGACGTAAAGCAGACTTTTCTTTATCAAATGGCATTAATGGATAACGATCATCCTGGGTTTCATAGTTCCTGCGTAGCAACAGAAATTTTTTAGAAACACGCCGATAACTGTTCCACCATACACCATCAACCTCATCAAACATCTTTTTTGTACCTGCTCTATTGTAAGTACCCAGTTCATGTAATGCGATTGGCAGGATATTTGCGATAGCAACAGAGAATTGACTTACAGAAGATGCCTGACCTTGCAAAATCAGCGTCAGTGCCAATCTCGCGCCCAACAGATTGGAATAGAGATCTTCTGGGGAAAACGCCGAAACAGCTTCTGAGAATCCGGGAATAGACTGATAGCCGTACCATTGGGCAATTTCATGCCAGGCGGCTAACTGAAAAGCGAGTTTCGCGGCCAGGTAAGCACTCAGAGTATAACGTTCAGTGGTATCTTCCGGCGGTGTGAATGCAAAAAAGTGGATTTTACGCGCTGCAAGTTCATTATCCAGCGTCAACACCCACTCTTGCCCAAGATGAGCATAAATCTGGCTAAAGAAATAAAGGGTATAGTCTGCGGTATCTCTTACATGAGCAATATCAATAAACCCGCCTTTCTCGGTATATAGCAAACCGATTTTTTCATTACTGAACCCCAATAACGCAGCACTCGCTCCCAAAACACTATCGTTATAGTGGTGTTCTCCCAATTTTTCAGCTTCAACAATATTGTCGATACTATAGAGAGGAATAGGGATCCCCAATGCTTCTGCTTTCAGGTTGTAACCGAATACACAGCACGCTCTTAACCCCTCAGGAGGATCAAGAGGGCTCAGAACTGGCCAATCGGTTTCCGCCTGTTCTTGTGTGTCACTTCTGAGCATCGGCTCGACAGGCGTAGGTGTAACGGGGGCTGATTTACTTTGGCACGCTATCAACAGAAAACTTAAAAACAATGTTGCTAGAAACAGTGTTACCAATTGCTTCAAAATGCTTCTCCAACCTGAAAATAGAACCCGGTACTGTCTTTTCCGATACCAAAATCTAACCTGACGTTCATACGTGGTTTAAACTCAAAACGATAGCCCACGCCAATTGAAGGGAGCCAATGCCTGTTACCCAATTTTGAAGGGGTATCACTCAATGTTCCCGTACCTATCCAACCAACAATACCGTGGCGCCAGTCCAGCTTATGCCTTAACTCCAATTGAGTGGTGAAGATGTTTTTGTCGCGATAGCGCCCTTCATAGTAGCCACGCATACGCCGACTATTCCCCAACAGGGATAATTGGTTCCACGGTACATCACCTGCACTAAAACGGGCATAATTATCAAAGGCTAGCACAGTTTTTTCAGATAGCTGATGATAAGTCGAGAACTGTAATTGAGTGATATGAAAATGATGATCTGCCCCTAATTCAGGGGAAAAATAGGTATAAATAAGCTCAATAGCTTGACCATGCTGAGGGTTAGGCAAAAAATCCCGTGTGTCATAACTGAAATATGCACTGACACCAGAACTTATGACAGAAGGACCACCAATGGACTGTGCAAAATATTTCTTCGCCTTAGCATCGGTGTCATTGGCATTGACGGATGAGAAATTCCAGCCTAATCCCATGTAGGTTGCATCAGCAACGCGATAAAGCACACGGGGGCGAATATCAAACTCCTGCGAGCGATAGCTTTCTTTATTGCGATTCTCCTTCCCGGCACGATAACCTTGCCCCCAATAATAGGTAGGGATGTTATTGAGCGTACCGGAAATAAATAACCTCCATTGATCATTGGCAAGAAAATTGTAATTGGTAAAATTCAGGCCAAATGCACCCGTGGATGATCCAAAACCACTAAGCCCCAGAGAAGAATTTTGACTGATATGATCGCTACTGTCAGGGCGATAAAGCCCAACCACCGCCACGCCTATCCCCACACCCATTTCAGGCGTATAAAATGGGCCGGGCAACACCCCCCAGTCAATCTTCTTGCTGGCATCGAATTGATTACTGCCACCTAACTCTTCAAGCCAGCCATCAATTTTTTGCCGATCAGGCAAGATATCTGCGTAAACTGATGTGGCTGTAAAAAGAAGAAGGCTGGATATCACCAGCCTTTTGAGCGTCATAAGGTTCAACATTAAAAACGAAACTCACCAGAAACGTAGAAGCTGTTTCGGTTACCGAAGCCAACTTCAGATAATATATTGAAATTACGGGTGACTTCGAAACGAGCACCGACAGTGTTATTCCATTTATGGGCAAGATGTTGTTTGACGTCGAATTTGATGTCTGATCTAAATTTGCCATTTTCTGCAGTATTATTAATAACTGGCTGAAACAAATCAGCTAAGTCGGATGGCAAATCAAGTTTGCTGACATCACCTTTAAAACGTTGAGTAATATCCTGATACATTGCACCAACCCATACCTGAATTTTACTATTTCCCTGACCAGTGAATAAGGGGTTGAAAACAAATTCATAACCGACGCGTGGTGTGACAACAAAAGCACTAATATCACCGTCTAAAACATCCAGATTAGTACGTGTATAGTTAGCATCCAAAGTGGCAAAAAACTGATTATACCCACCAGCAAGCGTTGCACCTCCGCCATAGCTTTTTCCTTTGAAGTTTAATTCAAAAGGAATATTTTCCATTGTGGGTTCACTCATATCACCAAAGTAAATACTATCGAGATTAGTTCTTGATATGCCCTTAGTCTTTCCATAAACACCATATACATTCAAGAAAGGTAAAACCCATGTATCCAGTTTCAGTAAATGGGTTTCATTTTTGCTCCGGGTATCACCTGCATTGACAACAAGCATATCTTTCCATGCCTGATGTACAAGTGGATTAGTAAATCCAAACTTAATACTATCCACAATAACATTCTGGCGCAGGTTCATATAACCATAACTGACACCAAATGGCTCAGGAAGATCATAGCCTTTGGCACGAGCTTCATCCCCCCAAATCGGCAGAATACGCGATTCTGATTTTGCAGAGCGGGACAAACTACCATCGCTATTCGTTTGCGGTACACCAGATTCAGTCATCGTCAATGAAAACAGTGGGCGCTCATTTTCTGCATAACTGTATGAAGTTACAAGACAGAATGTAGCGGCTAACAATTTGCTGAAGTTAGTTAAGGTCATAATACACTCAAAGGAAAATGAAAGACTCGGCAGACTAGCATAAGCCACCTTATCCATTCTTAACTAAAAATGCTTATAAATTAATAAATTACTGAAAATATTTTAATGAGTGACTTTTATACAAATAATTTCAGACTGGTTATTTTTTACTCTGATAATTTCTATCTGCTCTCAATAAATTGACTGGATCTGGGTAAGTAACTATTCCTGATATCTATACCAATCTAACTTCAAGATGCGTGTGATTTCTCCCCGCTTCGCGGGGAGAAATCAGGTTTCCGAAGCCTTAGGGAAACGGATTGCTGCGGCTTTGGATCAACTGGGTTACATTCCTAACCGTGTGCCGGATATTCTCTCCAATTCCACCAGCCGGACAATCGGGGTGCTACTTCCTTCATTAACCAACCAGGTATTCGCCGAAGTTATCCGCGGTATTGAACATGTGACAAACTGTCATGGCTATCAGACGATGCTCGCGCATTATGGTTATTCAGCACAGAAAGAAGAAGAGCGCCTGCTCTCCCTGCTTTCCTATAATATTGATGGCCTGATCTTGGCCGAACGAACACATACTCCCAAGACCCTGAAAATATTGGAAACCACGGGTATCCCCGTTGTAGAACTGATGGACAGTGTATCGCCTTGTCTTGATGTCGCCGTTGGTATCGATAATTTTGAAGCAGCACGTCAGATGACAGAATCCATGCTCGGACGTGGTTGCCAGAATGTTGTCTACCTCGGCGCCCGACAAGATGAAAGAACGTTGATCCGTTTAGAAGGATATGAAATGGCAATGCGCAGTGCAGGATTACAACCAAGAAAAGTGATGACACCTGCCAGCTCATCATACTCATTGGGAGCCCGACTCTTACAGGAAACTTACCTGAAATACCCAGATGTCGACGGCCTGTTCTGTACCAATGACGATATCGCAATTGGAGCAATATTTGAATGTCAGCGTCAGGGGATCAAAGTACCGGGAGACATCGCTGTAGCGGGTTTCCATGGACATGATGTCGGTCAGGTAATGACCCCCAAACTTGCCAGCGTATTGACCCCCCGTAACCAAATAGGACGCAAGGCAGCAGAGGCATTGCTTGCCCGTCTGAAGGGCGAAAAACCAGAACAAACCCTTATTGACGTTGGCTTTACACTTTCATTAGGTGAAAGTGTTTAATTTTTGTAGCTTAAAATGATATTTTCCCATCTTCAATTGCAATAGGCCTCACATTTTCCTTTTTTAGCAATCTTGATTGATTGCTCCCTGTCCTTTGCTACTGATAATGTTGCTAATAAATAGTTACCGGTAACATTTCACGGGTAATATTTCACAAAGAAAATATTGCAGTTCAATCACAAGGACGACCAAGTGACAAAATCTGCACAAAGGAGTTTGATGATGAGCGATATCCAACAGCCAAACCATGTTTTTATATTAATGGGGGTATCCGGCAGTGGTAAATCTGCCGTTGCCAATGGTATTACCCGTAAACTGGATGCTGCATTTTTAGATGGAGATTTCCTTCATCCCCGCGCCAATATTAAGAAGATGGCAGAAGGCCATGCCTTGAATGACGATGATCGTCAACCGTGGCTGGAAGCGCTTAATGATGCCATTTTTGCCATGCAACGTACCAATAACATCTCTTTGCTGGTCTGTTCTGCCCTGAAAAAACGCTACCGGGATATTCTGCGTAACGGTAACAAAAACTTGTCATTCCTGTATATGCAGGGGGATTTTGAATTAATTGAAAGCCGCCTGAAAGCACGCAAAGGACATTTTTTCAAACCACAAATGTTGATCTCCCAATTTGAAGCATTAGAAGAACCGACAATTGATGAGAAAGATATCCATCTTATTGATATCAAATCAGCTCTTGATGAAGTAATTAAAAACACAATTAAAACAATCCACCATATTACCGAGGCGTATTAATGAGTACATTAACGCTGGTGCTGACATCTGTCGGCTCTGTTCTTCTGCTGCTGTTTTTGGTGATGAAAGCCCGAATGCACGCCTTTATCGCTTTGATGTTGGTTTCAATGGGAGCCGGTATTTTTTCCGGGATGCCAGTAGAAAAAATCGCTCAAACTATGCAAAACGGTATGTCAGGCACATTGGGCTTCCTTGCTATTGTAGTCGCACTAGGGGCCATGTTTGGCAAAATCCTGCATGAAACTGGCGCACTAGATCAAATCGCCGTGAAGTTACTAGGCAGCTTCGGTGAAAAACGGGCTAATTATGCGCTAGGTATTGCAGGCCTTATCTGTGCATTACCCCTGTTTTTTGATGTAGCGATTGTACTGTTGATCGGCGTGGTTTTTGCTGTTGCACGTCGGACTGGCGGTAATGTGGTAAAACTGGCAGTTCCATTATTTGCCGGTGTGGCAGCAGCGGCGGCGTTTCTGGTGCCGGGGCCAACTCCAATGATGCTGGCGTCTCAAATGGGAGCAGATTTTGGCTGGATGATCCTGATTGGCCTGAGCGCAGCAATTCCCGGTATGTTACTGGCTGGCCCCGCATACGGTAATTTCATCAGCAAATATGTCACTCTGGATTTACCCAAAGATCTGGGCACACCAAGCATTGGTAAGAACCAAATGCCTTCTTTTGCCTTCAGTTTGGTGCTGGTACTATTTCCATTAGTATTAGTCGGATTGAAAACCATTGGTGCCCGTTTTGTTGATCAACAATCTGCACTGTATCAGTGGCTGGAATTTATCGGTCATCCTTTCACTGCGATTTTAATTGCTTGTCTGGTGGCGATTTATGGCCTGGCAATTCGTCGTGGCATGAGCAAAGAAAAAGTAATGGATGTCTGCTCTGCGGCAATCCAACCAGCGGGAATTATCTTACTGGTTACAGGTGCGGGCGGTGTCTTCAAACAAGTGTTGATTGATTCCGGTGTAGGGCCGGCGTTGGGTAGCGCATTGGTTGGTGCCGGCCTGCCAATCGCATTGGCATGTTTTATTCTGGCAGGCGCTGTACGTGTGATACAGGGTTCAGCCACTGTCGCCTGTCTGACCACTGTCGGCCTGATATTACCTGTTATCGGTGAACTGGGTTATTCCGGCGCACAAATGGCAGCACTCTCTGTATGTATCGCTGGAGGCTCATTAATCTTCAGCCATGTCAATGATTCTGGTTTCTGGTTGTTCGGTAAATTTACCGGAGCAACAGAAGGACAGACCTTAAAAACATGGACAATCATGGAAACTATCTTAGGTACAACAGGAGCAATTGTCGGCATGATCTATTTCGCGATGCTATGATGTGCTAACGGTTTTTTAGACTATCATGATAAAAAATAATCCACATTGTAATTAATACAGTGCGGATTATTTAAGAGTAACCATATTACTCGTATTTATTGGCAATCACTTCCCGTATTCCTGTACTTGTGAAATCAATTCCTTATTGCCATTAAATACTTTATGTAAATAACGATTATAGCCAGCACCTAATTCGGAATAACCTTTAAGATGATCGATCAGTTTGCCGGTATTAAGTGGCATCTGTGCTATTCTCTGCCTTGCACGTGAAGTACGCAGTGACTCATAAGCACGATGCGTATTCATATTTTTCATATAGGCGACAACAGAAGCTTCAATCGAATCATAAACTGAATAACCCTTAATTTTCCCTTTAGCATTGCCGCATGAGCGACAACGCATTCCAAACAGGTTATTGTTTTTCTGCGCCAGTTCTGATGTTCCCCATCCTGATTCTGCGGCAGCCTGAGTCACAACAAAATGGGTCGGAATAATATCAACTCTACTCAATAAATTATGCCAATCGACCCATTTTAGTGAGGTACAAGTCATTTTGTAATCCATGCAGATCTTCTGCAATCGCCTGATATCCTGTGCAGACCAGTTATGTGATTTATGGTGCGACAGGAGCCATGTGCGGTCTTGCATAATCTGTTGATTATGCTTATCAATTACAGGGACAACAATATTTAAAAACGCTTTCTTCCTGGGCGTACCTGAAGGGTATTTCCGTAAATCAGGCAAATGATGCTTTATGCCACTGTGAGAATACTCTTTCACTTTTGAGCTATTGGTTGAAGCATTGCTCAATCCAGTAAAGATTAAAGAGAGAAAGAAAGCGAAGACCGCAGTTGTCCTCATCATCATTCGAGAGGGCATTTGCTTCTCCTCGTTTTATTACTCTGGATAAAAAACACACGAATATTAACAAAGCAATCAATATATAGCTATCTTTATTCGTGGTTCGTAAGGTTAATTACGTAACGAATATTAGCACGTTACTGACAATAATCTATATTTTTTACTTAATACCGTAAATAAGTGTAATAATTATTGGGATTTTATCTGGCAAATAGTGTTATTTATTACATGTTTCCCTACTATTTTACATCTAAAATAAAGAATATTTGATTCACAATATTATGATTAACTCATTTATTTTTAATAAAAAAATCATTTCGCACCCATCTTAAATTATCAATGCAGAAATTAATTTAGTTATGTGAATCATTAGATATAAATTTATCTATTTTTAGTTATCTATTTTAGTGGTTAATCATGTTTTAATAGTGAGATTAAATAAATAAGGACACAATATTAAGAATAATATCACGCTCACAATAACGGATATATTAAGCGTAAAAATAAAAAAATAAATTCTTATTGGAAAGTAATCAGGGGGCCTAAGCCCCCTGATTAGACATAATGAAAAGTCACCGTGAAACTATAACCATTTGTCTACACCACCGTGGCGTGAGCATGCGCCTTTACGCGATTTACTCTTACTATAAGTTCCGTCTTTACAAAGCGCAGTATTCACACCTTTTTTAGCTTTAGTTTTTCCTTTCTTCGTTGATTTCTTACTGTTTTCACCGGCTTTCTTTTCTAACGAACTCATTTTACTTTTGGTCGTTTTGACACTCTTTTCCACTGTTGTGCCCGTTTTGGTCGTGTGATCTGTTGATACCGTGGGCGCTGCAATTACTGCACTTGAAAACAACACCAGTAATGCTGCAACTGATAACTTCAAGCTTTTCATAATATGTATCCTCTGGTTAGAGTATTTAACCCGAAATCAACTCTTGTAGTTTGGAGTATAACGTTGAATGATGCGTTTACAAATTTGATATAAACAACGATTATCATTTTAAGGCTCATAAAAACAGTTCTCTAATTATGCTGTATTTAGTAAGAATACTCCTTAAACCAATTTCATTGAATCATAAAATTTAAAATTGATATCAGTTCAATTTTATTTCTACCAGAAAAATCTATTGATTAAATGAAAATAATAAAAATAAAAGAATAATATGCTCGAATCTCCATAATGTATTCACTTCTCGACCAACGGGTTAAAACAGCCCAAAATGGAGCTTGGTATATATTTTATTTAAACGGATAAATACCGTGAAGGATTACCACAATAAAGCCAAAGCCAAGGACTAAGATGTTTCTTTTTTGCTAACACAGCGCGAACCTGAACAGTATGAGCAACCGCATCAAAACCATAGATCATAACTTCTAAACGTGCTGCGAACTCCTCAATAATATCCAGATTCTTTTGGGGTTTCGTCTATCTTTCAGCACCATAAATTAATTTTATCAATATTACAGAGTTGATACATAATTGACCGTAATGTTGATAAAAGCTTCCCTGACCTGTTCACCTGGTTGTTCTCTATTGATTCATAAAATCAGAAGTAACATCTTCACCATCAAACCAGCTCTCTCAAAATAGAAAGCCTCCTGATTAAGTTCATTGGAATGAATAGATTTCTTATGGGATAAGTCAATGGGATATATATTGCTTGATTTGTCTTAGTTCCATCGGAATACCAGATAGTATTACTCTTTCAACCAACACCTTGCCCTTCACCACTTTTGCGAGCATGATCGCAATACCTTTATACCTATACCTTTATCCCTTAATCAAACAACTTACATGCCTACAATCAAAGAACTACAAGTTGCGATCTCAAACCTTTCTGTATGGCGCAAGGGTGATCAACGTGCGCCACATAAGCCGTTATTGTTGTTGTATGTACTCTCTCAATACCAGAAAGGTCATGAACGACTGTTTGATTATGGAGAGGAGATCCACCAGCCATTACTGAATCTCCTTAATCATTTTGGCCCAAGACGTAAAAATCACTATCCCACCTTACCTTTCTGGCGACTGCGTAGTGATGGTTTTTGGGAGTTGCAAAATACAGAACTTTGCACACCACAAAAAGGCAGCAAAGAGCCACCAAAACGCGAGCTGATTGAATTCAACGTCAAAGGTGGTTTCGATCAACAAAGCTATCAGTTGTTACGCAATAAACCCGCCTTAATCGATAAATTAGCGCAACAAATCCTTAGTGAACATTTCCCTGATAGCGTACAGGAATTACTCGCCAATCAATTGGATTTCTCTTTAAGTGATATCCGTAAAATGCGCGATCCCCATTTCCGCCAGCAGATACTGCGCGCCTATATATTGCTTCCTCAAAACAGAGACTATTACCCTTTGGAAGGCTTTATTAACTGGCATCGTAGCCAGGTCTTTAAACAGTAATTCGCAAGAATTAAAAAGGGAGCCAAACACTCCCTTTCATTCTAATTAAATCCCGGATCACTGACCCGCTTTCAGTTTTTGGAAATAGTTTTCATACAGGACATTAACACCGCCAACGTCGCTCTGCCATTCCCCTTTTTGGATCATGGCTTCATCAGGATACAGTGATTTATCCCCTGACACAGCCGCTGGCAGCAGTTTCTTCGCGGCCAGATTTGGTGTCGGGTAGCCAATTTTTTCGGCAACCTGCGCCGCAATTTCAGGACGCAGCAGGAAATTAATCAGCTTCATCGCTCCATCGACATTCTTAGCATTTGCCGGAATAGCCAGGCTATCCATCCAAAAAATTCCGCCTTCTTTTGGCCAGATAATATCGATAGGTGTTCCAGCCTGGCGCGCAACATAAGCAGAGCCCGTCCACATCATGCCGACATCAACTTCACCTTCCATAAATGGATTAGCAGGGTTATCAGAATTGAATGCCAGTACATTTGGCATTAGCTTTTGCAGTTCATTATACGCCGCTTCAATCTCTTTCGGATCGGTTGTATTACCGGAGTAGCCCAGTTTTAACAGCGCGATCTGGAAAACTTCACGTGCATCATCCGTCAATACCAAACTATTTTTATACTCAGGTTTCCAGAAATCAGCCCAGGAAGTAATGGTTTTGAGATCGATACTGTCGCTGTTGACACCAATAGCAGTCGCTCCCCAAATATAAGGGATGGAATATTCGTTTTTCGGATCAAAAGACTTATGCAGCAGATTAGGATCAAGATTGTGGAAGTTGCTGAGTTTGCTTGTATCGATTTTTTGCAACATTCCTTCTTTACTCATTTTGGAGATAAAGTAAGTGGATGGCACAACTAAATCATAAGCCCCATCTTTATAGGTTTTCAGCTTGGTATACATACTCTCATTAGATTCATAGGTGGAATAAATCACCTTGATCCCAGTTTCTTTAGTGAACTGGTTGAGCAAACCAGGCGGAACATATTCAGTCCAGTTGTAGAAATAGAGTGTCTTGCCATCATCAGCGGCAGCAGCATTCACCGAACCAATGCTTAATGCCATCATCCCAGCGGCTAACAGATAGAACCACTTTTTCATGCTGTTTTTCATGTAGTGTTTCCCCGCAGTTGGTGCGTAATTATCGCGTTATTACCGTATATAGCAGGTTCGACATGAACCTACCCCAAAAAAACGGCCATTATAAAAGCGTCATTTCATGGGGTAAAGCCACTTATTCCTTGTTAAATCAGAGATTGAGAAAGAAACTCTGGTTAATTGGGATAAAAATGATGTTATTAGTGAAGTAAAAGCGCAGCCAACTTGTGACTACGCTTAAATTAAAGTTAAGACTTACCCGTACGATCACGCATCACAAATTGGCTAATCAGCACTAATACCAGTGACATAGCCAATAAAATAGCAGCTAATGCGTTTACTTCCGGTGAAACTCCCACTTTTACCATTGAATAGATCTTAAGTGGCAGGATTTCATAACTCGGCCCCGTCACAAATGAAGAAACAACGACATCATCCATCGACAGGGTAAAACTCAGCAACCATCCCGCCATGACTGCCGGCATCGCCAGCGGCAGGATAATCTTACGCAAGATAGTCAGTTCACTCGCCCCCAAATCGCGGGCTGCTTCCAGCATTTTGACATCAAAATCTTTCAGGCGGGAATAGACAGTTACCACCACAAACGGTAAACAAAAAGTGATGTGAGAAAACAGTAGTGACCAGAATCCCAGTGAAACGCCCAGCAGCATGAACAGCACCAGCAATGAAATCGCCATCACAATATCCGGCGACATCATCACCACAAACAGCATACCGCTAACAAACTTTTTGCCACGGAATGAATAACGATACAGGGCAACCGCGGTTAATGAACCAATCATCGTGGCGAATGTGGCGGAAACAACTGCCATTGTCAGAGAATGCCCTGCGGCTTGCAACAGGCTGTCATTACTAAATAACAGGCTGTACCATTCTGTCGTGAACCCCTGCCAGCTAATGCCAAAGCGTGACTGGTTAAACGAACTTACCAGCAGAATAATAATCGGGATATACAGGTAAGCGTAAACGATAGTCATAAAACCACCGCGCAACAGGCGTCCGATCATTCCAGTTCCACCTTCTTGTTCAGCAGCTTAGCCGCACGATAGTAAATCCATAACATCAGCCCCATAACCAGCGTCAGACAGATACTGGTTGCCGCACCAAACGGCCAGTCGCGAATGTTGAGGAACTGACTTTTAATCACATTACCGATCAACAGGTTTTTCGCCCCCCCCATCAAATCAGCCACATAGAACAGCCCCATCGCAGGCAACAACACTAACAGGCAGCCAGCAATAATACCCGGCATAGTCAGCGGAATGATGATACGGACAAAAGTCTGCAATTTCCCTGCGCCCAGATCACGTGCCGCTTCCAGACAAGATTTATCCAGCTTCTCAATACTGGAATAGAGAGGCATTACCATAAATGGCAGCAAAATATAAACCAGACCCAACACCACAGCTTCGGGGGTATACATAAGGCGCAGCGGTTTATCGATAATCCCAGTCCACAGCAGAAAATCATTCATATAACCGCGGGTACTGAGAAACATCTTCAAACCATAAATACGAATTAAAGAGTTCGTCCAGAATGGCAGGATAAGCAGGAACAATAGCAGCGGGCGCAGCTTTTTCGGCATCCGCGCCATAAAAAAGGCAAATGGATAACCAATCACCAGACAACACAACGTTGCAACGATAGCCATATTCAGCGAGTGTATCAGCACCTCGGCGTATAGCGGATCGAACAAGCGGGTATAGTTATCCAGCGAAAAGACCATCTGTACCAGATTAGCATCATCACGAGTCAGAAAGCTGGTTCCGATAATCATCAAGTTCGGCAGAAAAACAAACAATATCAGCCAAAAAACCATGCCTGTAATGACAATATTCTGGAATAGTTTACGCGTCTTCTTCATCGACCAGCACAACCTCCCAGCTTTCTACCCAAGTGACAGCAATCTTCTGGTTCAGGGAATGGTCAACATCGGGATCATCTTCATTGAAGAACTCACTCACCATAACCATTTTACCGTTTTCCATCTCGACCACGGAGTCCAGCGTCATACCTTTGTAATTACGTTCACGTACATAACCAATCAGACCTGACACCTGCTCACCATTGTTGATCTCCTCTACACGCAAATCTTCCGGGCGTAGCAGTACCTTCAATGTTTGTCCGGCGGTTACTGGCAGAGGCGTGAAGATGTCACATTCATGACCTTCCACGTCAGCGCGTATGCGTTGCTCATCAACACGATACAACACGTTGGCATCAAAAATATTGATTTCACCGATAAAACGGGCAACAAACAGATTCTTTGGCTCTTCATAGATCTCTCTGGGTGTGCCATCCTGTTCAATATGTCCATCACGCATAACCACAATACGGTCAGACATCACCAGTGCTTCTTCCTGATCATGCGTCACGAAGATAAAGGTGATACCAAGTTTACGCTGGAGCGCTTTCAACTCGTTCTGCATCTGCTTACGCAGCTTATAATCGAGCGCTGACAGCGATTCATCCAGCAGAAGAACCTTCGGTTTGTTAACAACCGCGCGGGCAATCGCCACTCGTTGCTGCTGCCCGCCGGAAAGCTGAGCGGGCTTACGCTGAGCAAACTCTTCAAGCTGTACCATGCGTAATGCTTCTTCAACACGCGGAGCAATCCCTTTTTCCGGTGTTTTTTGCATACGTAGCCCAAAGGCAACATTTTCAAATACGGTCATGTGGGGGAACAGGGCATAACTCTGGAAGACCGTATTCACGTGACGGTGCTCCGCCGGAATATCGGTAATATCCTGCCCTTCCAGTAAAATTTTGCCACTATCGGCATCTTCCAGCCCGGCAATCAGACGAAGTACTGTGGTTTTACCACAACCGGATGGCCCAAGAATGGTTAAGAACTCGCCATCATTGATTGTCAGATCGAGCTGTGAAATAACTTGTTTGCCGTCGAAGCCCTTACTCAAGGCTTTTAGTTCAACGAGCGGTATCAGAGAGGTATTCTCAGTCATTTATGCTATCATCTATCCCTTGGAATAATGCAGATAGAACCGCCACGGGAAAAGACTGTGTCAGCTAGCAGGAGGCATCATTTCTCCGCTGAAGCTCAAAGCCAGTGGCGCCGGTTGAAATTACGAAGCGCGCATAATAAACGCAGTACGCCGAAATTGAAAGCTGAAATAATGGCAATAAGCCATTTTTTATTAACATTTCATAAATGACGACATTTCATGCCATTCTGAACCCAAATTACCCAGTTGGAAATGATTTCTTATTGATTAGTTTTTAAACTAAAAATCTTTTTTCTTTCAATAAATTACCCAAACCATCAAAACCTTCCTTCACCTCAATCGTTTCATTACCCTGCTCACTAAAGCCACCAACCGATGCCGATATCCTCCTTTCGTCACAACATCCTGATGCCTTTTTCATATCAATGATTGTCATACAAAAACAAAACGCTTTTCTGATAATATAAGATATTCATTTATTAGAGTTATTTTTTATTATTTTAATAATGCATTTTATAATTAATTATTTTTACTAAAATTCTAATCATTAAGATCGCTATCACCCTCTATGAGAATAATCAAAAACCTTACTTTATTCTTTAATACCTTAAAGATACTTTCCAAACAATACAGATAATTAGCAATATCTGTCTGCATTGTTAAAAATCAAAAAACCAAGTCCTTCACTACTTTCTCTTATTTCAATAGAGACATATTGTTCATAGTTTGTTGTTATCCTTGCTAATTTAGGAAATATTAATGTAATTTCATAACAAAATTTAAAATACCTTCCATAATAAACCTCCATTAAATATTATCAGGAAGTATATAATTTATGTTATCTCTATTAATTTGATCGGTTAACTCCTGAATTTTGATGCATCCACTAGAATAAAATATAGAAATTATTCATGACTAGAAGATATCAGGTATAGAGATGAGAACTATCCAGAAATGTATTCAGAAATCCAAGAAATTAAAGACATTCAATCTATAGATTTCAAACCTCAAATTGAACGATATTACCAATAATAATAGTGTAGAAACGATACTTAATAAAATTCATCTCCGATTTCGTTCGAATTAAAAAAACTAGCGGTAATCCCTTGTGTCACTGTCTGCGGAATAATCGCGCCTTTATGTTGGATCACAACCCCTGCGAGCTGATGCCCCATTAATGCTGAATCATGAATCGATTTCCCATTTAACAGCCCCGCGATAAAACCCGCATTAAACGCATCACCTGCCGAAGTGGTATCAACAACAGGTGTAACAGGTTGAGTCTTAATATGTTGTGTGGCATAGCAGCCACTTAAGTCACGATAAAAACAACCCTGTTCACCCGCTTTGATAATGGCTTGTTTAACCCCCATGCTTTTCAGGCGATGAAAACTTTCCTCAGCTGACATATCGCCCCATAGACTCGCTTCATCATCGTCAGTGACTAACGCAATATCAGTGATAACATACATTTGCTGATAACACTCACGGGCTTGTGTTTTATTTCCCCATAAGGCCGGACGATAGTTATTGTCAAAGAAAATCACTTTTCCTTCAGAAGATAACTTTTTCAAATCAATGAGCAGCAATTGGCGATCATGTTCGGGCAAAATAGCCAGGCTGATCCCACTGAGGTAAAGCACATCCATGTTCTGTAATTGCTGACGCAATCTGGGATAATCAGGATTCTGCAAGAGATAACGTGCCGCCGAGTTATTACGCCAGTAAAGAAACGTGCGCTCACCTTTTTCATCAAGCTGGATCAGGTATAAACCGGGCTGATGTGCATTATCACGCAACACTAACGATGTATTAATTCCCTCTTGCTGCCAAGATGAGATCATGCCTTCGCTCAAGGGATCAGTACCCATCACCGTGACGAAATGGACATCAAACTTCTTGCCCCCAGCACGAGCCAGATAAACTGCACTATTCAGCACATCACCGCCATAACTCTGTGTCATAGCACCAAATGGGATGCCATTTAGCTCAATCATACATTCGCCAATCAGAGCAATTTTCTGCCTCTGCATCTTTTAATCCTTTACAGCCTGAAAATAACGTTTCGCATTATTAAAGCAGATATCCTGAACTATCTGCCCCAACATTTTTTCATCATGGGGAATTTCGCCATTTTCGACCCAGTTCCCTAACATACTGCAGAGAATACGACGAAAGTATTCATGGCGGGTATAGGATAAGAAACTTCGTGAATCTGTCAGCATACCGACAAACTGGCTTAATAAGCCTAATTGGGAGAGTTGCTCTAATTGACGCTGCATACCGTCTTTTTGATCGTTAAACCACCAGCCCGATCCAAATTGGATTTTGCCCCCGATATTTTTACTACCTTGCGCAAGGCTTCCGCCCTGAAAGTTGCCCGTCATCGTTGCGATCACTTCATTATCGCGAGGATTTAAGCAATAAAGGATGGTCTTCGGTAATTGGTCTGTTTTATCCATCTCATCCAGCAAGCGTGATAATGGGTAAGCGATAGGATTATCCCCGATAGAATCAAAGCCGCTGTCTGGCCCTAACCGATTAAACATACGTGTGTTGTTATTACGCAAGGCGCCAATATGTATTTGCATCACCCAACCGCGTTTTGCGTATTGCTTGCCTAACCAAACCAACACCGCTGTTGTGAATTGTGCTACTTCTAATTCACTGAGTAATTGCTCTTGTCTGCGCTTTTGCAAAATAATATCTAACACTTTTTCGTCAGGTATCGGTGCATAACGCAATTGTTCAATCCCATGATCCGATGCTACACAACCGTGATCCTGAAAGTGTTTGAGACGACGCTCTAATGCCTGCAATAAATCAGCAAAACGCCCGATAGCGACATCTGCGGCTTCTTCTAACCGTTCGAGATAGTCACAAAAATCTGGCAACTCAATTTTAAAGACTTTATCCGGGCGCCAGCTTGGTAATATTTTGATGGTAAAGTCTTTATCTTTGGCGATCTGTTGATGATATTCGAGAGAATCAATGGGATCATCCGTTGTTCCTGCCATTCGTACCTGCATTTGCTGCATAATGCCGCGGGCTGAAAATTCACCTTGAGAAAGTTTCTCGTTCGCCTCATGCCAGATAGCCTCTGCGGTATCAGGCCCAAATAATTTTCCGTTAATGCCAAATGGGCGTCGCAACTCCAGATGTGTCCAGTGATAAAGTGGATTGCCGATCGTCAGAGGAACCGTGTTCGCCCATGCGAGGTATTTTTCGTAATCACTGCTTTCCGTACCGGTAATGAGCACTTCTTCAATTCCTGCCGCACGCATCGCACGCCATTTATAATGATCGCCCTCCAGCCAAATTTGACCAAGATTGTGGAAACGGCGATTTTGCGCAATCTCTTTGGGATTAAGATGACAGTGATAGTCATAAACAGGCATCAACGCCGCATAATCATGATACAGGCGGCGAGCAACGTCATTATTTAACAGAAAATCTTCACACATAAAGGTTTTCATTACATTTCCTCTATGGTCAAAGGGCTGCAACCGCTTGGCGGGCGCCAACATTGAGTAAGTTCTGGTAGGCTTTGGTAACGTTATCGATAAAGTCACGGTTTTTGGCTAATTCCTTACCGAAGATCGATTCAATTGCCAGTAGCTCTTTCACCACATCTTCCGCCACAGCAACAGAATAATCGTATTTGGCAAAAATCGCCGCAAAGGTCTCTTTTAATGGATCACGCACATCAATGGGTTGACCTTGCTCATCCACGCCGCTGATATAACGCATCCAACCTGCTACACCGAGCGCTAAACAGCGATAATCACTTCCCCTCAAAAGGTGCCATTCAATGGAATCAATCATGCGCTGTGGCAATTTCTGGCTGCCATCGGTCGCAATTTGCCTTGTCTGGTGTTTTAACGCAGGGTTAGTGAACCGTTCAATCAATTTATCCGCGTAAGCCATTAAGTCGCTATCTTCTGGCATCGACAGTGTTGGCGCTTGTTCGTTTAGCATCAGTGCGTACACTGCCTGACGATAATCAGCATTTTTCATGGTATCGGAGATATACGCATAGCCGCCCAAATAGCCCAGATAGGCCAGAAATGAATGAGCACCATTTAACATGCGCAATTTCATCATTTCAAATGGCGCCACATCATCCACAAATTGTGCACCGGCCAGATCCCAATCTGGACGCCCATTCACGAAGTTATCCTCAATCACCCATTGACGGAAAGGTTCGCAGGCAATAGCACACGGATCTGCAACACCTAGCTGTTGGGCAATTTCGGTTAACGTTTCTGGTGTAGCAGCCGGCACAATACGATCCACCATCGTGCAGGGAAATGTCACTTGCTTTTCTATCCATTGTGCCAATTTTTTGTCCTGCAAACGTGCCAGACCTAACACGGCCTCACGGGCAACATGCCCATTTTCCCGGACGTTATCGCACGATAAAATCGTCACGGCAGGCAGGCTTCGTTCAAAACGCAATTTTAATGCCGCCGTGATATATCCTATGGCTGATCTCGGCACAGCAGGATTAGCAATATCTTTAATAATCAGCTCATTATTTGGGTCTAAACGCCCTGTTGTGGCATCGGTACAATAGCCTTTTTCAGTGATTGTTAAAGAGATGATTGCGACATCAGGGTTCGCCATTTTTTCGATAATTGCCTGAGTACCATCAATTAACGGGTGCATCCCTTCTTTCATTGAGCCAATAATTTTTAATGTGGTTTTCCCCTGCCCTTTCTCTGAGACGGTATAGCGCATGGATTGTTTTTTAAGATTTTCGATCAGTGAAACACCGTTTAGCGTCAGGTTCACTTCACAGTATCCCCAATCACTGTCCGTTTGTTCTAATACGTGATGGGTATAAAGCGCCTGATGCGCACGATGGAATGCACCGCAGCCTAAATGCACAATACGGGAAGTCAGGCGTTCGGTTGTCCAGTGAGGGCATGGGACTGAGGTTATCGCAGTGACAAGATTTTTTTCCATCATGGCACGATGGATACCCAACTCAAGGCCACGAATTTCAGCCAGCCCTTTCAGACGGCCGATTGCGGAATAGCCGGGGTTAATTTTCTTTTTCAAATCATCAAGTATTTGATGACCGTGATCAGGCCGCATTGGAATAAGGTGATTTTCACCCACTGACAACCTGCGATGCTCTTCTTCCGCAACCGCTTTGATCACTTCATACATATCTACATCACCAGCAAGATGTGCCGCTTCGTGGAACGTGAATGGGTTTTCTTCACGTACAGTTGAACGCAAGTGGAGGAAATAGATACGGGAAGCAAATGATTTGATCATCTTCACCAAATCATTATCCGCGCGCACACCGTAAGATCCGGTGCACATCGTATAACCATTGGCATCACTGTCTATCGTTTCGGCTATCCAACGCATATCCTCTATTGTAGAAATAATGCGTGGCAGGCCTAAGATCTCACGAGGGGGATCATCAGGATGAACGGCCATTTTGATGCCGATTTCCTCCGCAACCGGAATGATCTTTTGCAAGAAATAAGCAAAATGTTCACGCAATTTGGCCTTATCAATTCCTTTATAACGTTTTAAGTGTTGGCGAAATTGTTCTAAGGTATAACCTTCCTCTGCACCAGGCAGACCAGCGATGATCGTATTTGTCAGTTTTTGTTTTTCTTCTTCCGTCATTGAAGTGAAGCGTGATTGTGCTTGCACAATTTCATCATCGGAATACGCCTTCTCTGCGCCATGACGTTGCAAAATATGGATATCAAAAACAGCAAATTCGATTTGATCAAAGCGCAATGCTTTTGAGCCATCAGGTAATTCATATTCAAGATCAGTACGTGTCCAATCCAGAACAGGCATAAAGTTGTAGCATATTGTTTTGACCCCGCAAGTAGCGAGGTTACGCAAGGTTTGTTGATAGTTTTCGATCCATCGATCGTACTCCCCGGTATGCGTCTTGATATCTTCATGAATGGGAACACTTTCTACAACTGTCCACTCAAGTTGACAGGCTTCAATCAGTGCCTTACGCTGTTTTATCTCCTTGATAGGCCAGATTTCACCATTAGGAATATGGTGTAATGCCGTCACAATCCCTGTTGCTCCCGCCTGACGGATATCCGCTAATGAAACAGGATCTTCAGGCCCATACCAACGCCAGGTTTGTTTCATCATTCCCCCTATAACTAATTCAAGACTAATTCAGGTAACCATAAACTCAATTGCGGCAGATATGTCACCAGCGCCAGCGCCGAGATCAGCGCAACATACATCGGGAGCAGTGGCTTCAGTACCTTATCAATGCTCACATCCCCCACAGAGCAACCCACAAATAAGGCACTGCCTACGGGCGGAGTACAAATTCCAATGGCCAGATTAAACGTCATAATGATGCCAAAATGAACAGGATCGATCCCCATGTTCATCGCAACAGGCAAGAAAATCGGTGTGAAGATCAAAATGGCAGGTGTCATATCCATAAAGGTCCCCACAATTAGCAGGATGATATTAATGACCAGCAAGATGGTCAGCGGATTATCAGACACCATCATCAACGCATCCGCAATCAGGTACGGCAGATCAGCATTGGCCATCGCCCAGGACATGCCCATTGATACGCCAATCAGCAGTAAAACAATCGATGTGGTCACGGCAGAATCAAGAATAATTTTGGGCAGTTGTTTGAAACTCACTTCACGATAGATAATCACTGCGAGAATAAAACTGTAGAGAACGGCAATAGCTGATGCTTCTGTCGCCGTGAAGATCCCGGCAATAATCCCGCCCATAATCACCACAATGAGCATTAATGACGGTATTGCTTGCCACGCTGTAGCAAAAAATTCTCTCCAAGTTGGCCGGGGTGAAACAGGATAGCGCTTCCTCTTGGCAATAATGGCAGACACGGCCATGAGTGAAATCCCCATAATAATGCCGGGGATATAACCTGCCAGGAACAAGGCAGCAATAGAGGTTCCCCCCGAAACCAGCGAGTACACAATCAAGGTATTGCTAGGCGGGATCAGCAAACCAGAAGGACAAGAAGCGATATTTACAGCAGCAGACAACTCAGGATCGTAGCCTTCTTTTCTCTGCATCGGCGCCATTGTTCCCCCAACCGCAGCCGCGGATGCTACGGCCGAGCCTGAAATTGCCCCGAACAACATGTTCGCCATGATATTGACGTGCATTAATGATCCCGGCAAACGGCCGCCTATCACTTTAGCCAGATTGATCAAACGTGCAGCTATCCCGCCTTGATTCATCATATTTCCAGCAAGGATAAAGAACGGGATCGCCAATAAAGAGAAGTTATCGACTCCCGCAGCCATACGCTGTGCGACAACCGTGATCGCAGATTCCAGCGGCAATGTCATCGTAATGGCGACTAACGAAGATAAGCCGATTGCAAAAGAAACGGGGACACTCAATGCCAGTAATAGTGCAAATGTGCCAAAGAGTGCGGCAATGACAGACCAATCCATACTCTAACCTCTTATCTACCCTTCATCTTTCAAGTGAATGATTCTCAGACATAACGGGTGGTTGACCAGAAAAATGCTGAACAATTGAGATCACATCAACAAGCGCATAGAAAATCATCAATATTCCGCTAACAGGCAAACATAAATAGATGTATCCCATCTGCCAGCCTAATACAGGTGTGATTTGACCATTTTCCAGTGTCGATAAAACAAGCAGGCTGCCACCATAAAGCAGCACAATGGAAGAAAATGAAATAATTGCTGCCTGAATAATCAGGCCAATAATACTTTTCTTTATTCCTGTTAATTTCATCATCAGCAGTTCGATAGCAAGATGACGATGTTGCCCGGTGGTATATGCAGCGCCAATCATTGCGACCCACATAAAAAGATAACGTGCTAATTCATCTGTCTCGGTGCTCGGTGCATCTAAGACATAACGTGAAATCACCTGCCATGACACACATAAAACCAGAAAGGCCAGCAGGCAGATGGTAAAAAACGCCAAACTTTTATTGGTCATCTCTACAAAGTTTTTCATTTATCCCATTCCTGTCATTTTGGTTTACCAACTAAAAGACCACATAGAAATTATAATCTATACTGATCGCACTAAAGACATTGAAATAAGTATCTGAAAAAGAGAGTAATAGATCACAAAACAAAAAAGGTAAACCAATAACATCTATTTTTGTGATATTGGAATACCAATTTTGATTTTGATCTTTGCCTAACATGTGAAAAACTGATTATTATTTACCCAAATGAGAAAATAACAAAAACCTATCTTCATCTCTGGAGAACCAATCATGCAGAACAACAAACGACAGGTTTTAGGTATAGTCAGTATGGCGACTGGCGTAATGCTTATGCTGAGCGCATCTCAGGCTTTCGCCGTGACGACACTGAAACTTAGCCATAACCAGAACCGAGACCATGCCGTCCATAAAGCCATGACCGAGTTCGCTAATGAAGTGAAAGAAAAAACCAACGGGGAAGTCCGTATTCGCATCTATTCTGATTCTCAATTGGGCAACCAACGTGAATCCATCGAGTTGATGCAAAACGGCGCTTTAGATATTGCTAAATCCAATGCGGCAGAATTAGAAGCCTTCTCTCCGGCTTATTCCATTTTTAACCTGCCCTATTTATTCCGTGATAAAGCGCACTATCAACACGTCATCAATAGTGATATCGGTAAAGAAATCCTCGATTCAAGTCAAAATATCGGGTTTATTGGCCTCACTTACTATGATGCAGGTGCACGCAGTTTTTATGCGAAAAAACCGATTAGAACGCCTGAAGATCTAAAAGGCTTGAAAATTCGCGTACAACCTAGTCCGACGGCCATTACAATGGTGAAAAGGTTAAAAGCGAGTCCAACACCATTAGCTTATGGTGAACTCTATACCGCATTGCAACAAGGGGTTGTGGATGCGGCTGAGAACAACATGACTTCTTTCACGTTAAGCCGCCATAGTGAAGTGACAAAATTCTTTTCCCTGGATGAACATACGATGATCCCTGATGTTCTGTTAATATCAAACAACTCATTGAATAAATTAACCACTGAACAGCAAGAGATTGTAAAAAAAGCAGCGCTGAACTCCTCAAAATACATGATTCAACTTTGGGAGAAATCAGAACAGGAACAGCGTGCAAAAGCAGAAAAACAAGGTGTTGAGTTTATTGTCGTGGATAAGACCCTTTTTCAAAAGGCGGTTAACCCCATGTATGACGATATTGCTAAAACTCAACCGGAATTATTCGAAATGGTAAATAGAGTGCGTAAAATAGAATGATTTTCTCTCAAGACCCTTTGTTGCAACAAGAATAGGTGGTTATATTTCTGGCATTGATGTCTTAGAATAACATCATTTTTAGTCGTTCCACTTAAGTACATTACCTTACGGCGGCATTAATGATGAACTTTGCAGACCCCAAGCGTCCCTATCATGAAGTAGCCCAATCATTACGTCAGATGATTATAGATATGGATTATTCTCCCGGTGATCGTTTACCTACAGAACGAGAAATTGCAGAAAAGTTCGGCGTTTCTCGTACCCTTATTCGTGAAGCGTTAATTGTACTGGAATTGGAAAACCTCATTGAAGTACGCAAAAGCTCAGGTATTTATCTCATCCAACTGCCATGCTCTTATCCAAGCGATACGACTATCAATGCCGCCGGGCCTTTTGAGTTATTACAAGCGCGACAATTATTGGAAAGTAATATCGCTGAGTTTGCAGCGCTTCAGGTGACTCCGGTCGATATTGCCAATATGCGCAATGCATTAGAAAAAGAGAAAAAAGATCTGATTTCGGGAGCAAGTGAATCCGGTGATAGGGAATTTCATTTAGCCATCGCGCAGGCAACGCATAACAGTATGCTGGTTGAATTACTTAAGCAATCTTGGGAATGGCGTGAGAATAACCCTATGTGGATGAAACTACATAGCCGAATTACCAATACTGACTATCGTAAAGCGTGGCTGAGTGATCATCAGGCAATTTTGGCGGCTATGATCAAAAAAGATCCCGCGGCAGCGAAGCAAACAATGTGGCAACATTTAGAAAATGTGAAACAGAGTTTGCTTGAGTTATCCGATGTGGATGATCCTAATTTTGATGGGTATTTGTTTGCGTCGTATCCGGTGGGGATTGGGAAATGAATTTTTGACGCTGAGCTGGCTGAAAATCTCAAGACCTCGGAAGATCTGAGCCAGCTTTTCCGCTTCTTTAAAAATGACCGTTTTGAAACCACTTTTCAGGCTGAATTCTGGCTGCTTATCTGGGGCATGAAAAGTAACAGCCTAAATCTGGTTCTAATCCCTGAATACCATTTCCTTTAATTGAAATACTCCTTCGGTTAACATTATTTTTATTATTAATAAGTTGCATTGGAATTAAAATAACCAAGATCGCCATCACCATTTCATAAAATAACCCAAGTCCTCACTTTACATGCTAACTCTTTGGCGATACATTCCCAATAATACAGATAATTGACATTATTTACCCTCATCACAAAAAATAATTAATAGCTATAAAACAATCTGGTAATAAAAATCATATTAGTTCGCTTTATTACCAAGATTAAATTATTCCGGTAAAGATTTAATATTAAAAAACCCAATTAATTGGCTTATTAAATAATAAAAATAACATAAATTCATTTGATGTTATTTTTTACTTAAAAAGCTGAATCGTAATGGTATTGCCATCCCACATGGCCCCCATACAACCCGCAACAACGTACTGAAAACCGGCGTACAAGTGATGCAATTTCCGAACGGGATCGACTGGGGCGATAACCAAACCGTCTACCTTGTTATCGGCATTGCGGCAAAATCCGACGAACACCTTAATCTGCTGCATCAGTTGATCCCAATCATTGGTGATGAAAACCGCGCCAGCCGGATGGCAAAAACCACCGATGTAAATGAACTCTATCATTTATTAACGAACACCAAATCCGCCTATGTTCTGGATAACTCCACGCTCACATTGGATATTGACGCACATGACCTGACAACCTTGCAGGCAATAAACATCGCTCGGCTACAACAAGCCAATGCAGTGAATGAAAAATTTATGGCCGATGTCTTTACCAAGCCACCCATACACCTTGGCCAAGGTATCTGGCTCAGTGACAGTTCGCAGGGCAATTTGCACAATGCAATTGCTATCTCCCGCCCCAAAACGCCTTTTACTGTTGATAAACAACCCGTTGGATTGTTATTAACCATCGCTTGCGCAGACGATCAACTGCACGGTTTTCTAGATAATCTCAGCACCCTGCTACAACAAGGTAAAGGTGAGTACCTGTTGCGTGCCAAAAATAGCACAGCCATCGTAGAACGACTGACAATGGATGTAGCACAAGAAACGATACTGCCTCAAAAAAACGCACTGACTGCGGATTTTATCCTACCCAATAAACATGGCCTGCATACCCGTCCCAGCGCACTTCTGGTTAACACCATCAAACAATTCCATAGCCAAATCACCATCACCTATCTTGATGGAAACAGCACTCCCGTTGATGGGAGTAAGCTAATGCAAGTTGCAGGCTTAGGCGTTAAACAGGGCGAACGGATTCGCTTTACCGCGGTCGGCTCCGATGCCAAAGAGGCCCTGCTCGCCATTGAATCTCTTATTAACAAAAACATGGGCGAGGAAATGGCATGAACAAAAAAGTCGCGACGATCACTCTGAACCCTGCTTATGATCTGATTGGACGGGTTGAAAACATCAAAACCGGCGAAGTCAATCTCATCCAGACCGTGGGATTATATCCGGCAGGCAAAGGCATCAACGTTGGCAAGATCCTAAAAACACTCGGTATCGACGTCACCGTAGGGGGTTTTCTGGGCAGAGAAAACCAAAATACCTTTCAAAAACACTTTGCAGAACTGGGTATTGTCAATCGATTTCAGGTTGTAGAGGGACGAACACGCACCAACGTCAAACTGACTGAACAGAATGGCTTGGTTACTGATTTCAACTTTTCAGGATCCAGCGTCAGCAAAGAAGAGTGGCAACATTTCGCCAAAGATTCCATCCAATGGCTGAGTGAATTCAATATGGTGTGCGTAAGCGGCAGCCTGCCAACGGGTGTAGAACTGGATGACTTCACTGAATGGATGCAACGCCTACGCGAAACCTGTATGTGCGTGGTATTTGATAGCAGTCGAGAAGCCCTGACTGCCGGGCTCAAGGCTCTACCGTGGATGGTCAAACCCAACCGCCGCGAACTGGAAATCTGGGCGGGGCGGCCTTTACCAACATTCGAAGATATCATCACTGCCGCCCATCAACTGCGTGCTACGGAAATCTCGCATGTCGTCGTTTCATTGGGCGAAGAAGGCGCGGTTTTGGTCAATTCAGCGGGAATCTGGCTCGCTAAACCACCGCATTGTGAAATCGTCAGCACTGTTGGCGCTGGTGATGCAATGGTCGGCGGACTGATTTACGGCCTGATGATGGGGCAAGACAGTGAGCACACATTACGCCTTGCTACCGCCATCTCCGCCATGACTGTCAGCCAAAGCAACATTGGGAACATCGACCGTCAACAACTCGCCCGACTCATGGCAAAAGTCGAACTGACTGCGTTCCCCACTTATCCATCGAAAAACAACAATAAGAAGAGAACATCATGAAAACACTCATTATCAGCAACGATAAACAAGGACAGGCGCGCGCTTACCTCGCTAAACATATATTGGAAAATACAGCCGTCAGGCATGAACTTTCTCTTGTTACCGATGTGGACAATGCCGAGCTGGTGATCATTATCGGTGAATCTGCACCAACCTCACTTAACCTGCAAGGCAAAAAAACCTTCACAGGCCCTGCTGAACAAGCGATCCGTGAACCGGAAGCATTTATCCATCATGCCAAAACACAAGCCAATATTTACCAACAGCAAAATATCGTCAGCACGGATCAACAAAACCCCATCAATATCATCGCCATCACCGCCTGTCCGACAGGTGTTACCCATACATTTATGGCAGCCAAAGCACTGGAGACCGAAGCCAAAAACCGTGGCTGGCCGATCAAAGTAGAAACTCGTGGCTCCGTGGGAACCAACAACGCGATTACCGACGTAGAAATTGCAGCAGCGGATTTGGTGATTGTAGCGGCAGATATTGATATAGATCTCTCGCCATTCTCTGGCAAACGCCTCTATCGTACCTCCACCGGCGCAGCCTTGAAAAGAACCGCTCAAGAACTGGATAACGCATTGACCGAAGCCGAGATTGACACAGCCACAGGCAGCACTTCCACCGCCAACGCTTTCAATCCGTCCACCAATAAAAAACAGGACAGCCTCAGTATCTATCAACACTTGATGACCGGCGTATCCTACATGTTGCCGATGGTTGTCGCAGGCGGATTGTGCATTGCACTGTCATTTGTATTCGGCATTGAGGCCTTCAAAGAACCCGGCACATTAGCATCAGCACTCATGCAAATCGGTGGCGGCTCTGCACTTGCTTTAATGGTGCCCATACTTGCAGGTTATATCGCCTATTCCATCACAGGACGCACCGGATTAGCGCCCGGACTTATTGGCGGTATGCTTGCTGTCAGCACTGGCGCGGGATTTCTCGGTGGTATTATCGCAGGCTTCCTTGCGGGCTACGTTGCCAAACTCCTGACAACCAAACTGCATCTACCGCAAAGCATGGAGGCATTAAAACCGATTTTAATCATCCCATTAGTCGCAGCGTTAGTCACCGGATTAACCATGATTTATATCGTAGGTAAACCCGTAGCCACAATTATGGAATGGCTGACCCACTGGCTGAAATCCATGGGAACCACCAACGCGGTGATCCTTGGCATGATTCTTGGCGGCATGATGTGTACGGATATGGGCGGCCCAGTTAACAAAGCGGCCTATGCGTTTGGTGTCGGGTTGTTAAGTGCACAGACCTATGGACCCATGGCAGCAATTATGGCCGCGGGGATGGTTCCACCATTAGCAATGTGGCTGGCAACCATGATTGCACGGAATAAATTTGAGCAAAGTGAGCGCGAAGGTGGAAAAGCGGCACTGGTATTGGGGCTGTGTTTTATTACCGAAGGGGCGATCCCCTTTGCGGCGAAAGATCCGGTTAGAGTATTGCCAAGTTGTATTCTAGGTGGTGCAGTGACGGAGGCGCTTTCGATGTACTTTGGTGTGCAACTTATGGCACCACATGGTGGATTGTTTGTATTATTAATTCCGGGAGCGATTACGCCTGTATTGACTTATTTAGGCGCTATTTTGGTTGGTGCAATACTCGCGGGTAGCGTTTATGGGGTGGTAAAGAGAAAGGAGATTGGGGTATAACCATCATTATTCGTGGCATATCTTTTGTTATGCCACCATTTCAAATGTATCTGAGTCTTTCATGGATTTTTTATCAGCACTATGCCAGAAGACAGAATAAATTTTGTAGTTATTTTATTTTAATACGGTACGAGAAGAAGGTCATGGCGAGTTCAGAGCAACTTAAAGCGTTATTGCAATCTCATCTGGAAAAAGATGACGACAGATTTATGTCTGTCACTTTGCAAATCGCTGCTCATGAAGCTCGCCAAGGACATGGTAAACTCGCCCAAGAACCGAGAGACATTGTTCACGTCGCCAAAAAGAAAGCTCAACATAACCTAAATGCAACAATATCAATAGATAAAGGTATACAAGATACCAGTGGTCTATTATTTACTTCTTATCCTAAGAATAATCGAGATGCAGAAGATGAAACAGCCTCCACAGATATTGATTTATATACACCAATACAAAATAAAATGAAAATTATATTCACCTATCTTTCTAAAAAAATAACAAAGCTATTTAACTGAAAAATTCCCATCGTAAAAATACCATTCTACTGCCCTTTTAACCAACTCCTCCGTAGCATCAATATATTCTCCATGATTACCATCTCTACTAAGAATAATCGGTATCTCACTACATCCCAGAATAAAATGTTCAACACTAATATCTTTAAGCTGAGAAATAATCGATTTCAATAACTGATATGCTTTTTCCCCATTTCCACTTTTATATGCCAAAATACTTTCCATAATAATTTCCTGTTGAATATCATCAGGAATAACAAATTTTATATTCTCTTTTGTCAATCTATTTTGATAAAGCTCTGTTTTTATCGTTCCTGTCGTAGCCAGAATAGCAATATTATTCATTCCTTCATTGACAACTTTATTACAAGTAATATCAATCATATTAAGAAAAGGAACGTTGGTTTCTACTTTTAATTCCTCATACCAATAATGCGCGGTATTACAGGGCATAATAATACACTGAGCACCTGCATCTTCTAAGATTCTTAATGTGGCTATCATTTGTTTTAATGGTGACTTTTCCCCAGAAAGAATATTCTTTGTCCTGTCAGGTATATCAGGAAAAGAAATGGCAATAACAGGAATATGTTCCTGATCGCAAGTTGCTGATGTATTTTTAATTATCTTTGCCATTGCATCTACCGTTGCTGCCGGTCCCATACCGCCGAGTATTCCAATAATTTTTTTCATACACCACCTCAGAAAATAATTATTATGCTGACACAGCAATTACAGTTAGTAATTGCAATATTTCTATTTGCTATATTGAATTTGCACAAGGCTTTTCATTTATTGAAATCAACACGAGTGACTTTATAGGGCAGATTTTATATTTAATAATATTGAGCTGAAATGGTTATATGATGCTATAAAGAAATATATCCCTATCATCTTTCAGCAAGGGAATACAGTAAGCCCTGATTCAATCCTCTTGGTTGGTAATCGCTTTTTCTTATGATTCCGGCTTAGAATTATTCTATTTTTCCTCCATTTTATTTTCTTCCATTTTAGCAATCACCGCAGTAGAAATACTGTTACCAACCACATTGGTTGCTGTACGCCCCATATCAAGGAGCTGGTCGATGGCAAGGATCAGCAAGATACCCGCTTCAGGCAGCTTAAACATAGGAAGGGTTGCAGCAACGACCACAACAGAAGCACGCGCGACACCAGCTATACCTTTGCTGGTGATCATAAGCGTCAACATGATCAGGAATTGTTCTGTGATACTCAGATCAATATTGTAAGCCTGTGCAATAAATAGAATGGCAAAGGATTGATACATCATCGAGCCATCAAGGTTAAAGGAATAACCCAGAGGCAATACGAAGCTAGAGATTTTTTTCGGGACACCAAAGCTATTCAGTGCATTCACCGTTTTTGGGTAAGCGGATTCGCTGCTCGCTGTGGCAAAGGCCAGTGTCACTGGCTCCCTAATCAACCTCAGTAATGAAAATATCTTCTTGCCGAGAAAAAGAAATCCAACAATAGATAAAACCACCCAGAGTAAAAATAACCCAAGGTAAAAAAGACCAATAAGTTTGCCATAATCATAAAGCAGACCTAACCCTTGCACTGTAATGGCCGAAGCAATAGCAGCAAAGACCGCAATCGGTGCCAATGACATAACGTAATCAGTAATGCGGAACATGACATGCGCTAAATCTTCAATCATAGTTACAAGAGGGCTTTTTTCCTGGCTTTTCCGGCAAATATATGACAGCGCCAAGCCAAAAAAGAGAGAAAAAATCAGGATCTGTAAGATCTCATTGTTCGCCATAGCCGCGGCAAAACTGCTAGGAAATATATGGCTAATAAAGTTTTTCAGAGAAAATCCGCGGGTATTGAGGCCAATATCGATATTTGTCTGTTGAGGTATAGCGATATTCAACCCAATACCCGGCTGGAACAGGTTAACTATCAGCATACCAATACTAATCGAAACCAAGCCAGCGATAATAAACCATATGATCGCCCTGATGGTGATCCGCCCTACCGATGATGAACCACCGATTGACATTAATCCGGTAACAATCGTAGCAAATATGAGTGGGGCAATAATCATCTTTATCAGACGAAGGAATACATCAGTAATGATGTTGATATAGGAGGCAACTTCTTTTGTCTGACCAGCATCAAGGTATTGATGAAACCCCCAACCCGTTATCACTCCAAGCAGAATAGCAATAATGAGCTGCTGCATAAGTTTTTGCCTATTCATACTAACTCCTCATTCTCTGTAAACACTAGAATCAGTTATTCTGTTTCCTGAATTTCACTCCAATAACTATTTCATTTTTTTAACTTTTAATGAAATGCAAATGAGGGATGAGACATGCAAGATACGCATTCATGTTGGAGATTGATATATCGCTATAAATGATTATTTAATATTTTCTTTAAACACAAATTGAACAGGACTTAAATAAATTAAGCAGTGATTTTTAAAACAGTCAGATCGGGATATTGGTGCCAACCGTTTTACATTTTCAGTATACAAAAAATAGGTAAGAGCTACACATATAATATACTCCCTCAGATAACCATCATGGCATATGGTATTTTAGAATAACCACTTAGTCATAAAAAAGTGATTGAAACAGAGGAAAAAGTTAAAGAAAAAGTCCTTAATTTAGTAACAAAGGTGATTATCCTATTTTGGTTTTTCATTTAAGCATCAATCAGTTATTGGTTGTTATTCACATTTAATAAAAATCCATGAAAATGTATTAGGAGATTTATCGAAAAACATTGTTGTAATTGTTTTGATATGATCACACTATAAAATAGTTTACTTAATTCACATCATCATGGATTTTAATATTATTAATAGCGAGAGGGATTAACAAATTATTCGAATTATATTTTCTTGATACAAGATATACCGAATGTTATTTTTACATTCATAGACAAATATGATTGATAACAGTTTATAAATTTAACTATCGGGTAAGCTCCCATTGATCAAATTGTTCCTTAATCTCTTTAATGGAATTCAGTCTTATCTTGGGTATGGTCAGTTGTTCAAACATTGCAGCATAGCGTTTCCTGCTTTTTGGTGTAACAACAGTAATATGCCTGAGCATTTTCCATTTGATAGAGTCTTTACCTCCTTCTAAAGCACCATAACGATTACTTTGAAGCAGAGTTCTATTTACGTAACGTAACAAACTTGATGGCATTGAGATATCTAATAAAATAATCCCCGTTGCTCTGGATAAGCGTTGTGGCAGGCATCTTGCATAATTCCCATCAATTATCCAACTTTCCTCTTTTATTGCCATATCATGCAGTGAGATAAATTCTTCTACGGTGCGTTCCTGCCAATTTGTATTTGGTAAATGGAAAAGCTGATCCAAATGAATGACTTTCAAATTACATTTTGTGGAGATTGCATTAGCAAGTGTAGACTTACCACTATTCGAAGGCCCCATAATGCAGATTCTATTTCCTAAATCTGAAAGTTGCATAACATACTCCAGTGTTGTTAATCGGGGGTGACAACCATGCTGACAGAGGAGGCATACTGTTTCCACTACTTATGGTGACGATGCCAAACGACGAGCAGCCTCAATAACAGAGGTTCTGCGTCTAGCCTGCTCTTGCCGATCATCAGAACCAGTTAGCATACGTGCCACTTGGGGGACAGCCGACCACCAGCCGGCCAATGCCAACACCAGAAAGATCAGATGATCGGGTTCTAAGGTTCGTGTAACTGTACCTTGAAGTTGACCATCGACTATGGCTTGGATTTTGTAACCATAATATTCACGTCTCTGCTTCTCATCCGGAACTTCACCGTCGAAAATCAATCCTTCCCAACGCATTAGACGACTAAGTTCGGGATGCTCACAATGGTAGTCGTAAGCCCTGCCAGCGTATTCCCCAATATCTTCGGCTGCGAAAGACAGAATAGGTACGGCTTGCGCTACTTTAGCTAATTCTCTACGCAGCACGGCCGAGAATAGCGCTCGCTTGTCACCGAAATAATTATAAATACGTTCCTTATTCACTCCAGCTAACTTAGCAATTTTTTCGACCGTTGTACCATCAGGACCGAATCGGGCGAACTCTATCACCGCAGCTTCCAAAATCTTACGCTTTGTTCCTTCGATATCCCAAGCCATTGTGAATACTTTCTCATCTATCAGTTGTTATCGTCGCTAAAATAATACTATAATAAACTCCAACGCTCTAGTTGGAGTTTAAATTATGAAGCATACCATACTAATTTGTGGTTACGGTCCAGGAATCTCTCACGCCGTTGCGCAGCGTTTTGGTAAAGCTGGACATTCCGTTGCCCTTATCGCTCGTAATGCACAACGTTTGACCTCTGCCGTGGAGGAATTTGCCGCCGAGGGCATCCAAGCTTGGGCTTTTCCCGCTAACCTAAATGATATTGAGGAGATGAAACTAATTGTTACAGAGGTACGTTCTGCATTGGGGCCAATCGGCATCCTGCACTGGAACGCTTTCCTTGACATTGAAGGCAATCTACTGTCTACCTTACCTTCAGATCTGAGCAAAAGTTTCGAGATCCGTGTTACTAGCTATATTGCCGCCGTTCAGGCGTGCTTACCCGACCTAAAAGCACACAAAGGGTCCGTACTCACTACCAGCGGTATCATGGCTCTCAGTGATCCTAAAATCGACATTTTTGCTACCGGATATGCTGCGCTTGCTATCAGTGTAGCTGCCCAACACAAAGCTACCAGAATCCTGACTCACACCCTTGCACCATACGACATCCATGTGGGCGAAGTAATTGTCAATGGTTTTGTCAACAGAACACCGGGAGGGGTCGGCAAGAATAGTACAATCGAACCGGCAGATATCGCCGAACAGTTCTGGAAACTGTATACAACACGGCAAACTCATTCCATCATTTTCGGTGCAACGATACCAATATCGGAGACAGTAGCTCATGAGTAACCAAACACATAACATAGGGAAGCTGAATGATACAGGAAGCAAATCAGCATCACTCGATCAGATCCACACCGCAAATCGTAGTGTTGTTATTTTACTAGCTACTATCGCCCTGTTCGTTCTGACACAGCTTTATCTGGCAATTCCTCTGCTCACACATGTTGGTCAGGATTTCGGTTCAACAAATCCAGAGAGTGTCACATTTGCTCTCGCGACAAGTTTTAGTCTGGCTTATGCCTGTGGTTTCCTCATTTGGGGACCGATATCAGATCAATATGGTCGCCGACCAGTGATGCTAGTGGGATTGATTGTATTGTCGATCGCCACATTCGCATGTTCCTTCGCCCCATCATTATCATGGCTAGCAGGGCTGCGTATATTGCAAGGTCTGGCAGCATCCAGTTTTGCACCGATAGCATTAGCCTATCTTACCGAAGCAGTACCGATACGCTATCGTGCTACTGCTATTGGTACTATGTCCACATCATTTCTTATAGCGGGCATCTTCGGGCAGGTGTTAGCCGCTTGGATAGTACTACAATGGAATTGGGGTTGGGTATTTATAGTGACTGGGGGATGTCTGGCAGTTGCTATTCCGCTATTTGCAGCAATGGTCAAAGAGCCACCGCGTGCTGTTGTTGATGGACATCTGGGGCATCGCTTTGTGGCATTAGGCAGAATTATCATCCGACCAGCAGTATTACTTCTATCGTGTGCCCATATCACGCTACTACTGTCATTTGTCGCCATGTACACAGCATTGGGTTCTCATTTGTGGATGCTGAACATTACTCCAGACAAGGTTATTTTACTACGCTTAATTGGGCTACCCGGTATGTTTGCAGCACTACTAGTTGGACCACTTTCTGCCCGATTTAGCATGCCGATTATCTCGATTATTGGTTACGTAACTGCAGCATCAGGTCTGGCACTAGAAGCAATGTTGTCGCAATCCTTGCTCAGCATCGCCGCCAGTAGCTTGATTTTCGTCACTGGTATAGCTCTTGCCGTTCCGGCAATGATCACTCAGTTTGGTTCTATAGCAGCATCCAATCGTGGCGCAGGCATGGCCTTAAATGGGTTCATTCTGTTCATCGGTGCTAGCATCGGCCCGCTCATTGCAACAGGGATACCCAGTTTTGTTACGTTATTAGTTGGAGCTGCGTTGATGCTTCTTTTAGCCGTCTTTTGTGTTACTGGTAGTGCGTTACTTACATCTTCCTTGAAGAAACCCTAGAACTCACTATCTTCAGCTTTAGCCATTCGATGCAAATCACTGCATTTTACTTGAACGCTGATGTCCAGCGTTCTTACGTGGCTAGCCATTATTCAGTAATTTTTCTGCATCCTATCATATTTTCCCCTGCTTTTAATTGACTAATGCTCATTATATACAGGATAACTTCCACTATTTCTCCCATTTATTTGTGCAACAATATCAACCATCATGCATTAAAGTAATAATAATTTAGCCAGTACAACGGATTTACGTTCTGATGGAATATACATAATCATGATTTCTCCATCGTCCTATCAATATTTTTAATAAGGATGTCAATGATAATGACAAAAGTAAAAATCAATAAGATTAGTTTTTTATGAGTGAACATAAAATTATCGCGATTATGTATTATCATTTTATTTGATATATCTTTAGACATTCCCAAAAAAATGGAACATTTATGTTTTTATCCTATTGAAAATAATGAATAACTTACCTTAACAGATTACTGATTATTTTAATGAATTAATATCTATCCCTAAATTAAAAATTTGAATAAATATAATTAACATGGCTTTTAATAATATCTATTTAAATATATTTTCAAAAATAGAAACATTTTTATATAAAAGTGATATAACAAGAATCATTCATAAACAGGAGGGAATGATATGACTTTGAATTGGCTAATCGAACGCTGCAATACATTTAATAAAACTGAAGCAATTATTTTTAAGAATAACCGATATTTTTACTCAGAGTTATATTCTGATACTATTGAAGTTATAAATTACTTAAAAGACATTGGTCTCCCTGAGGGAGCGATTGTATCTGTAGAAGGAGAGTTTTCTCCAAAAACTTTGGCTATTATTCTGGCACTTGTTAATAACAATAATGTTATCGTTCCAATTGGCGACATTCCAGAAATAAAACTCAGTGAATATTTGGAAGTTTCTCAAGTTGAAGTAAGAATTAAAGTTAGTAATAACGATTATGAACTAAATGATACTGGTCGTATTGCTGAACATGAATTATATAAAAAAATATATGATGTAAAACATTCTGGTTTAGTGCTTTTTAGTTCAGGCACTACTGGGCAACCAAAGGCGTCTGTATTAGACTTCAATAAATTAATCGATAAGCATTTAGAAAGAAAAATTCCCAGAAGAATACTTTCATTTCTTTCCGTAGACCATATTGGTGGTATTAATACTCTATTACATACCATTAGTCATGGGGGAACATTAATTATTCCTCTACTACGTACACCTGAAAGTGTATTCAATGCCATAGAAAAATGGGCTGTAGAAGTATTGCCCACTACCCCTACCTTTTTAAATATGGTTCTTATATCAAGAGTTATTGAAAAAACAAATACATCAAGCCTTAAATTAATTACTTATGGCACTGAACCAATGCCTCCTGTTACTTTAAAAAGGATTAGCGAAAAATTACCAAACGTTAAGTTAAAGCAAACATATGGTCTATCTGAAGTAGGCATTTTACAAACTAAATCTAAAAATAATAATGAATTATGGATTAAACTTGGCAATAATGGATTTAAATACAAAGTCCTATCTAACATTCTGTGGATAAAATCAGACTATGCTATGTTAGGATATTTAAATGCTCAATCACCTTTTGATGAAGAGGGATACTTCAATACTGAAGACGTTGTTGAAGTTGATGGAGATTATGTAAAGATATTAGGAAGAAGATCAGAGATTATTAATGTTGGAGGTGAAAAAGTTTATCCGCATGAGGTAGAGAATATCCTTTTGCAAGCTAACAATATAGCTGATGCAACAGTAATAGGATTTCCAAACACAATTACAGGAATGGGAATTAAAGCTATTGTACATTTGAGTAAACCTGAAAATTATGATGATCTAAGATCTCGATTATATGTTCACTGCAAGAACTTTCTTGAAGAATTTAAAATTCCAATGACTTATGAGGTTTCAATAACACCCCACTATTCTAGTCGATTTAAAAAAATGCGTTCTTCATTGAAAATAAAGGAGCATAAGAATGCTACCACCTAAAACTGTAGTCATCAGCGGTGGCAGCAAAGGACTTGGAGCTACAATGGCTTCAGCCTTTCTTAATAAAGGTTATCGTGTTGCTACTTTTAGCCGTCATTCAAATGAGTTTATAACTCAAAAACAATTGTCTGATGCTAATTTTTTCTATTGGGAATCTGTTGATGTTAATGATTTGAGTAAAATAAAATCATTTGTCAATAATGTAAAATCAAAATTTGGTCACATCGATATTTTGATAAATAATATTGCAAAACTAACTGAAGGGTTATTAATTTTTTCTTCGGACAATGAGATTATTTCTTTACTTAATACAAACATACTAGCACCCATAATACTAACAAGAGAATGTAGTAAGAGCATGCTGAAGAGGAATACAGGAGTTATTCTCAATGTTTCTTCTATAAATGCAATAAAGGGTCATAAAGGTGTATCATTATATTCAGCAACCAAAGCTGCTCTTGATGGTATGACTCGTAGCTTAGCGCGTGAATTTGGCCCTGCTAATATAAGAATTAACTCACTAGTACCAGGTTTTTTTGATAGTGAGATGGTGTCTTACCTTTCTGAAAACAGACGTAAACAGATATTGAAAAGAACACCTATTGGTCGCTTATCAAAAATTGAAGAAATTAGTAAAGTAGCATTGTTTATTTGTTCAGATGAAGCTGCATTTATTACAGGTCAAAATATTGTTGTTGATGGAGGAATATCATGTTAAAAGAGTTAAATATAGTTAAAGAAATAATAATAAAAGAAGTAAGATTTATTTTTAATCAAGCTAACATTAGAGATGATTATAATAACATTTTAATAGATGAGAGTTCAAATCTGATTGACGATTTGGCTTTTACATCACTTATGATTGCCCGTTTAATTATGGAGTTAAATGAAAGATTAAAAGTTGAACCGTTTGGTAATGATTATTATTTTTCAGACATAAGAAATGTGCAAGATATTATTAATGCATATATAAATACTATAGAAAGCGATAATATCTAATTAAAATAATTAACTAAACCCGCATCATTTATATAAAAAAGAGAAATAGCTATGAATTCAAAATTTCTATGTCATTCAATTGATGATTATTTAGGTGATAGTAAAACACGTTTTTTTGGCATGGGATACCGACGTGTTGTATATAATATTAAGAATATTGATATACAATTTAATCATTCAGGAGATAACTATCCAAAATTAATTTCACTCTTATCAGTCGAATATCCATTAGACTGGTCTAAGAAAAAAAATACAAACTTACCTCCACATCTCAGTAGTATTGATACACTAATTTTAAGTACTCAATTCTGTGAAATTTTCTTGAAACATAGTTTTCAATTCGACTCCTTTAATTGTAAAAAAATGTGGTTGAAAAGTTTAAAGTTGAAATCAGGAACCACTCCACAAGAAGATCTTGATAATATTTCAGCCAAGATCACTTGGAACTCCACATCAAAATTAAAATCAAATGATGTTACCATGATTTCCATTTTTGATTGTCAAATAGGAAAAATGGAAGCACGTTGTGAGATAGAACATCCTGTAGCAGAGATTATTTGTAAAAATGGCTTCTATAGATCTCCAGCAGATATTCTTGAGCCTAGTAATTCACGTTATTATGGGGACATTTTTAAATTCCGTGGACAATCTCTCCAAAATATAAGTTACGATAGTGAAAACCACATAGCTTCAGCAAAAGTGAAATTAAATATTCCTGAATTTTATCATTCAGTAAATGGAATTGATGGTCACTACCAACCTTCTGCCACTTATGTTGACTGTTTTGTTGTTAATCTACAGTTAGCTCAAGTATTAATGTATGAACTTGATCATATTAATAGAAAAGATAGTGAAACACTGTGGATGTTGAGAACCGAAATCGAAGCTCCAACACCTACTAGAAATTTCCAATCCAATTATGATGCTACAACACGTATTACTTCTACTTATAAACTAAAAGTTAGAGGTGAATATTGGAGATATGTAGATATTGAAGGGAATTTTTCAGGAATAAAAATAAAGTGTTCACTAGGACATAAATTACCAACTTCTTCTGATATATAATAGGAAATATGGTATGAAATTAGCTATCTCAGGAACTTATTCATCCGGTAAAACAAGAACAGTTATGGCGTTAGCTCACTTAACTGGTTATCCTCGTACCCTGGCAAAAACAATTCGTGAAATAATGCCTTATGCTGTTCCCGGAAAACGATTGGCACAATGTACTCCTGCTGAATTTCTACAATTAGCTATGAGAAGGCACACCAGTAGGGCGATACATGAAGCACTACTAAAAGATAATTTCGTCTCTGATGGTTCATCGTTACAAGAATGGATTTATGCTGCTGCCCGTGTTAAGTATGGGATGAATCCCAACCAAGAAGGACATCTGGATCCAGTTCCCAGATCAAGTCTTTCTCCAGAAATGATATTTTTTGAACAGGTTACTAATCAGTATGCACATGCTTTCAAACAACATGTGAAAAGTACATTCGATGTATTCATCCATTTAAAGAACGAGCTTCCATTAAAAAAAGATGGTCATCGTCCAATGAATAAAAACTTTAGAGATTATTGTGACAGTATGTTATTAAAAACCCTAGATGAATTAGAAATACCCTATTATATTATTAGTGGAACAATAAAAGAACGTCTATTTAAAATAACAGAAATATTTAATCTGCCTCTTATTATGAGTATTGAGAAAGCTATTCAATTAGCTGATAAAGAATATTCTCTACAGGATTTTAGATTTGAAACGGAAAGAAACAGATCACCCGATACCTTCATACCTTTTTAGTTTACTATATAGGGAGAAAACCTGTTATTCATGTATAAAATAGGGTGAGACATTATTGTCTCATCTCTCTATATATTTTTTATTATGTTTAATTGAAAAACATTTAATCACTAACCAAACACAACAACTCTATATGTTTACTATTCTTTAATTTATCAAAAATCTCCATTATAATTCCTTCGCTATTCGATAAATCCCGTTTTTTTATATAAAATAATAATTTCTTGTACATATCCAGGAAATATACTGCATTTTGTTTTATGAAAGTATGCCATAGATAACTACTTCTTTCTATACAATTAATATACAATCTACTTAGTTCATTATTATTTATAGCATTGAGTATTAAGATAGTGAATTCACTGTCAACATTTTTTATTTTTTCATCATTACAATTGGTTTCTTTGCTTATCAAAACCTCAATTTTTTTTGAAAAATCGTTTAAATTTTCTTGAGATGTTTTGTTTAAAAATAATTTAATTATAGATAACAAAAATATTTCGCGTAAAGTAACCAATTCTAATTGCTCTTTATAGTCCAGGCTTCGTGTATAGAACCCTCTATTATTACCTTTAATGACAAATTGTTCATGCAAAAGTCTATTCAGCGCCTCTCTAATTGGAGTAGAACTAACATTTAATTGATCAGTTAATTTAGAAACATATAGTTGTTCATTTGGTTTAAACTCATTATTAGTAATTTTATTTTTAATTTGGAGATAAACACGATCAACATACGAAGTTTTTCTAATTCTCATTTCTTTCCCTTAAATTAATTCATTAACTTAAATCTATTTTATAGATGACAAAAATTCAGAGACAAAACCAATGACTGTTCGTATTAATAATATACTAAGTAATATTAATTCGTAATAATTACAATAGTTTTCTCTCTGTTTTATAGCATTCTAAAAAATACCGATATCGATACTAATTTTTGTGCTGCTGAAATGAAAAACTAACAGTCTGGATTAGACAGCATCAGAGTAAAAAATTGATCTTCCACGTTCAAAATTATCGTCCAATAGAAAAATAAATAATATTCCTAATCAACACCAAATTTTTGTCAAAAATGAAATTATTGAAATAAATTTAATATTATTACCAAATATATCTTTAAGTTTACTTAATATTGATTAATTTAAGATCAGACGACTAATGTAACTAACTTAAATAATTAATATTTTTATCTCTTTACTGATTTTCGATTACCATAATATGATTTAATTAAATAATTTCTCTTTAAAAATATTCTGTATTACTATTCTATCCTCTGAAGATCTAATTATATTACTTATACTCCAATAAAAAAATCTTGGGAAAGATATTTACACTCATAACAATCACAATATAACAAGGTTTTTTCGATATTATAATATACTCATTAAAAATGATGATGCAATATAATAATTTAAATATCAAGATATCAAGCAGTCTATTTTAAATAAAACTAGCATAAAACTTCAAAATTATGGAAATTTTCCCATAACACAATATATTATAGTGACAAATTCAGTTTCAAAATTGAGCACTATTTTTTTAGAAGATTTCTTATTTTTATTTCAACATTTTTTCAAAAAACCAGAGTAAAGTCATCCGATGAAGATATTAAACCTATTACTTAATATTGATAATTTTATTAATATAATGTCACAACTATAACAATTCTTCATGAAGTTGACGCACTGCATTTATATTCTCTGGTTTATCTGGCTATTACATTAACCAGACAAACCAGAGAGTTTGAAAAACACTAAACCTACCAAGAAAACCATAACTCCTTTACTATTAAATAATTACCGACAAAACTCCTCACTTTGTTATAACCTAATATTTCTGTTTTATGCTAAAGGGTGAACAGTTATAAACACTTTTTCAGTTTCTTAGATCATTGCAGATATGAAAGAAATTAAGAAACTCTATCTTTAGATAAAAAATTTAATTTTTTATTACAAAATATTCCCTCAGCCAATCATCATGTACTGCAAACTGAAAAAACAAACGAAAATAGATAAGGTTTATTTATTATCCAGTATAATATGCAAAAACTGATAAACATCACATAACTTCACAAAAAAACCTATTTATAGCAATAACAAATTGTTAAATAACGAGATTAAAATAAGAATCTTTTGGCTTCCTTTAACATATCCAATAAGAAAATCTCTAAGTAAACAAATTCTCTGAAAATAGAGAGCATAAAATAAACACGTAAAATTTGATAAAAAATATGCTTTTTATGTAACAATTAATATCTTCTTGTTTTTATACTAAAAAATAAAAAACGCTATAGTATTACAGGCAAAAAAACAAGCTGCCTCTCAGTATTCAAAAATGCGAGTGAGTTGTTACTTTCTTGAAAGATAAAATTATTCAGTAGGAAAAGTTTCTATAAGTAATATTTTCTAATAGAAAATAGATGATGTGGCAATAGTAATGCCATGAAAGATTAAAATCTATTTACTTAACTAAAATTAATAAAATTTAACTCAAAAACGAAACATTTTTATACCAAACTGTAAACATAATCCTATATAACTTTACTTAAGTCAAATTTCATTACATATCAAATCTCATTCCACTTAATTTATTATAATATATGAATTTTTTTTGTTATTCACATAGTTAATTCCTTTTAAATAGTATTGGTAATGAAAAATTGTTACTTACTCGAAATCGATAGCAGCCAAATCACCCAGAGTTAATATCAGTCCACCTTGTATTTGTAGAGCTTAATTCTATTTCAAATCGCAAATCTAGATTATAAATCCAAACAGAACAGTTTGGTATATTTTGTTTAGTTTCTAACCTAATGAAAGATCTTAATGAAATAGATAAATACAAAATAATGGCGATTTTCTATAAAAGAACAATATATTGATAATTTTATTGATTAAATTAAAAAAAATACTTTTTATTCAATATATTAAATAAAAATAAATAGCAAAATTAACGTTTAAAGCCCTCTTCATTATTCCTCATATGAAGAGAACAGCCTGTTGTTTTACTCAATTGCGGGGGAAAAGTAGTTGCAAGATGCAAGGTAACAACAAAATAGAGAATGTGGTTTGCATCATGGAAGAGTACACCTTGTCTCAGTAAAGGTTCTTTTTTTACAAGACGTTAATAAGAAAGGTTATTTCATTAAAAAAAACAAGGCTCATGTCGGAAAACAAAACGGCGGATCAGGTGTAACAATAGGGCATACCGTGAATGGTATTAAACCCGTCAAGGTATGCCCTATGTTACGCACAGTGGCGAAGTAAATTTAAGCCATTTTGAAGCTCTAGGGCAATTATCCTTGATAACGCCATAACTTACTGATTTGAAAATAAAAGGATAAGATATGGAAGATGCAAACATGTTAATTGGAAAACGTATTTACATTAAAAGGAAAGAGTTGGGTATCACAGCAACGGCATTAGCTAAACAAATTGGCATTAGTCAGCAACAACTTTCACGTTATGAAAGGGGAACCAATCGAATTAATGTCACTCATTTGGTTGCCATTAGTAAGAAGCTGGAGACCCGTATTTCATGGTTCTTTGAAGACTGCTTTGAAGAGAATAACAAGGAAGATTCTGTTAATAAACTCGATACCCAATACATTCCCATGGCCGAAACAATTATAGGGAAAAATGGTTGTTAAATGGTCAAAATAATCCACTGTCAGAAGCCTGCCATTAAGCTTGAGCCAAACCCCAAAATATGGGGGCTTCTGACTCCTCTCAAGTACTTATCCATTCTTCAATGGGCATCTGCTTTCTTTTCTATACCAGTCATATTCCAAACCGTCGCAATGTTACGTGCCAATACCCGTAGATTATCAACACTATTAGTCAGAGCATCAGCAAGAGTACAAACTTCGGGGATAATAGAAAATACAGCATCCAAACCGTGTTGGTGGACTATATGGTAGTCTTTGCTCATTCCTCCCACTAAAGCGATAGCAGGAATACCGAACTTCTTGGCAATACGCGCAACGCCAATAGGCGTTTTGCCATATATAGTCTGGCTATCCATACGACCTTCACCAGTAATAACTAAATCTGCATCCTGAATCATCTTTTCCAACTTCAGAGTCTCAATCACAATCTCAACACCTGATTGTAATTTTGCACCCAGACAACCCAGTAAAGAAGCGCCCATACCTCCCGCAGCGCCTGCCCCTTCAGCATCGATCACATGTCTGCCTGTTGCCGCTTCAATTTTCATTCCATAATGGAATAAGGCTGAATCTAGTATTTTAACCATTTCTGCTGTCGCTCCTTTTTGTGGGCCAAATACCGCAGATGCTCCAGACTCACCGCATAATGGATTATTGACATCACAAGCTACAGCAATTTTCAATTGCTTGAGCCGGGGATCAAGACCCGAAAGATCGATGCTTTCCAACCGTGTTAATGCTGCTCCACCAAATGGCAGAATGCGGTTATCCCCATCCCATAAATTTGCCCCAAGTGCTTGCATCATTCCTGCACCACCATCATTGGTGGCACTGCCACCGATACCTAAAATTAGATTTTGTGCTCCGTGCGCCAACGCAGCCAGGATCAGCTCTCCAGTGCCATATGTTGTTGTTATTAAAGGATTACGTTGTTCCAACGGCACTAAGTGCAAACCTGAAGCGGCTGCCATTTCTATAACTGCGGTTCTTCCATCGCCTAGCAGCCCCCATAAAGCCTCAATAGTTCTCCCCAAAGGATCAGTAACTGCACATGTGATACGTTTCCCTCCTGTCGCAGCCACCAGCGATTCTACTGTACCTTCTCCGCCATCGGCCATCGGTAGCTTAATATAATCAGCCTGCGGAAGAATTTCCCGAAATCCCTGTTCTATCGCTTCTGCTACTTGTAAGGCACTTAAGCTTTCTTTAAATGAATCTGGTGCAATCACAATCTTCATAACTATTTCCTCTCTCCCCTATATATTCGGCCGACAAAAATTTAGCCAGTAAAACCAAATACACCAAAGATTAAGGTTGAGACAAATGAAAAAAACTGCCATGTGGTAGATGGCCTAGCACAATGGCAACAACCAATGCAGTAATGGCACCAAATGCAGAAACTGTTGTCATTTTATTCTTATCACCATTGGCTTTGTCTTTAAAAACTACACTACGCACATAAATAGTATGTATAAAAAAAGCGATAAATAAATTTATCGCCTTTTAATCCACTAGCGTATGTATTCAGCATGAAAAAATCTTCATGCTCAGCCAATTGTCAATTACATTAGGCTTCAATCGCCATTCGCAATTTTTTCATGGCATTCTTTTCTAATTGACGTACCCGTTCAGCGGATACACCGTATTTATCAGCCAGTTCTTGCAAAGTAGATTTATTGTCATCATCCAACCAACGGGAACGGATAATGTCCTGACTACGCTCATCCAGCTTTTCTATTGCTACAGAAAGTTTATCCGCAGCATGGTTTTCCCAATTATCTTCTTCAATACCATCCGCAAAATCAGAAGCCTTATCCTGTAAAAATAGCACTGGAGCGGGTTGGCTGTCATGGCTGTTGTCATCATCCGATGACATGTCAAATGCCATATCCTGCGCTGACATACGAGATTCCATCTCCAGAACGTCCTTACTGGTCACTCCTAATTCTTTGGCAACTAACTCAACTTCATCCTGATTGAACCAGCCCAAACGTTGTTTAGCCTTACGCAAATTGAAGAATAACTTACGCTGCGCTTTTGTTGTTGCGACTTTCACAATACGCCAATTACGCAATACATATTCATGGATTTCTGCTTTAATCCAATGAACAGCAAAAGACACCAGACGCACGCCCACTTCTGGATTAAATCGACGAACCGCTTTCATCAGGCCGATATTGCCTTCCTGAATTAAATCCGCTTGCGGTAAACCATAACCAGCATAACTGCGAGCGACATGAACAACGAAGCGCAAATGAGACAGAATCAGCTGTTTTGCTGCATCCAGATCTCCCTGGTAATGCAGCCTTTCCGCCAGTTCCTTCTCTTCCTCTGCAGAGAGCATGGGATAAGCGTTGGAAGCACGGATGTATCCTTCCAAACTACCTTGTGGAACTAATGCTAAAGTTTGCATTTCTTTTGTCATTCAAATTCTCTCAAACTAAGAACCAAATTGATGTTTTTTCGAATTCACACGAAGCAATCAATAAGATTTATTCAAGCCAAAGATGTATCTATTCTACCATCGTGGAAATCATATTCAAATTGTCTGCATTGTATGAAAACGCACACAAATCAGTAACAGTTTCTTCGACCTTAATTAAGCCCAAAAGTTCATCTAATGTCCAACAAAATAGTCCTATTCTGGCCTGAAACGACGTAAGTGCTGGATAGTCGCAAACCATGCAGCCATCCAACCAATCATACCTGAAATCAGTATCAGTAATAGTGATTCATCCCAACTCAGTCCATGCAGCCTGAAGGTTGTACCAAAAACACTGGCCACTTCTGTGACGATGCTGGAAAGTTTCCAAACCAGCAAGTATGAAAGAAGTAAAGAAAAAATTGCCCCCAGAATTCCCAACAATACCCCGCCATTGAGAAACGGACGCAAAATAAACCCATCTGTTGCCCCAATCAGTTTCATCACATTAATGGTTTCACGACGGCTAAAGATGCTTAAACGAACGCTGTTACCAATGACCAATAACAAGGCAACTACCATCAGAATACCTATCACCGCAGCAATTCGGCCAACGAGGTTAGCCAGAGCCGTAAGGCGGTCAAACCAACTATCATCCATTCTGACTTCTTCAATGCCTTTCAACTGTGCCACACGGTCACGCAGTGTTGTTAATGCTTGTGAGTTTTGAAAATCCAGTTTAGGAGAGACAATCGCTACCGCGGGCAACGGATTTTCTTCCAGCATATCTAATGCGCCAGCAAATCCAGACCAGGCGCGAAATTCATTCACAGCGTCTTCACGGGATAAATAATTTACCGATTTCACACCGTCCATGGCTTTCAGCTCGCCAATCAATTGATTGGAATTGACATCATTCAGCGATTTATCAAGATAAACCGTAAGCTGTGGCACGGGATACCATTGTTCTACAGCCTGATTAACATTTTTCCAGACAATGTAAAACACACTTGGCAATGTCAGGGAGATAGCAATAACCATGATGGTCAACAATGTTGCTAGTGGCTGACGTAACATATCCGACAGGGTGCTTTTCCACGCATAACGTGATTGTACACGCCAGCCCCCTTTTAATGACTTGGAACGGGATTTGGAAGCCGTTATTCTTTTTGCAGAATGACGAACATGCTTAGCCATGATGCCCTCCTTGCATACGTCCCTGATTCAGCGTCAGAATACGGTAATTTCTTCGCTCAATAAGAGCTGTATCATGCGTTGCCATAAGAACCGTCACACCGACTCGGTTAAACTCTTCAAACAGACGCATAATGCCCTCAGATAGTTCACCATCCAGATTTCCCGTCGGTTCATCCGCCAGCAAGACAGTCGGTTTATTGACAACAGCGCGGGCAATGCCAACGCGCTGCTGTTCTCCTCCAGAGAGTTGAATGGGAAAATTTTTCGCTTTGTCCAACAAGCCAACCTTATCCAGCGCCGCCGATACCCGCCGACGAATATCTTCAGCACTGGCTCCAGAGATAATCAGTGGCATTGCAATATTTTCGTATACGGTACGATCCAATAACAGATGGTGATCCTGAAAAATCATACCGATCTGACGACGCAGGAATGGGATCTCGCGGGATTTCAGTCGGCTGATATCATGTCCCCCAAACCAGAGATAACCTGCGCTCGGACGCTCAATACCACAGATAAGTTTCAAAAGCGTACTCTTACCCGCTCCTGAATGACCGGTTAAAAATGCCATTTCTCCTGGAAGCAGGTGAAAATTCACCCCTTGCAGCGCCTGCCGTCCTCCCAGATAGGCTTTACTGACCTGTTCAAAGCGAATCATTGATAGTTAATCCTCTCGGCTAAAAAGAGCCTCTATAAAATCGTCAGCCTTAAATGGACGGAGATCTTCAATGCCTTCTCCAACACCGATATAACGGATCGGAATTTCAAATTGGTCAGCAATAGCGAAAATAACACCACCTTTCGCTGTACCATCCAATTTGGTTAGTGAAATACCGGTCAATCCAACCGCCTCATGGAATAGTTTAGCTTGGCTGACTGCATTTTGGCCTGTGCTGGCATCCAAAGTCAGCATAATTTCATGTGGCGCTTCTTCGTCCAGCTTTTTCATTACTCGCACGATTTTTTTCAGTTCTTCCATCAGGTGAGATTTGTTCTGTAGGCGTCCTGCGGTATCTGCAATCAGAACATCAACACCTTTGGCCTTAGCTGATTGAATAGCATCAAAGATAACAGACGCTGGATCCGCACCAGTATGTTGCGCAACCACCGGGATCTTGTTGCGTTCTCCCCAAACCTGCAATTGTTCTACCGCCGCAGCACGGAAAGTATCCCCCGCAGCCAGCATGACGGATTTCCCCTGAGATTGATATTGGCGCGCCAATTTACCAATTGTCGTCGTTTTACCAACGCCATTCACACCAACCATCAGAATGACATAAGGCGATTTGCTTTCAATTTCCAGCGGCTTATCAACTTTTGCCAGAATACCGGACATTTCTTCTTTCAGTTTTGTGTATAACGCTTCCGCATCTTTCAATTCCTTACGGCTGGCATGAGAGGTTAAGCTGTTGATAATCTTACGAGTTGTTTCAACACCAATATCTGCAATCAATAACTGTTCTTCTAACTCTTCGAACAGTTCATCATCAATTTTTTTGCCACGGAATAATCCGAAAAATCCGGCTCCTAAATTCTGGCGGGTTTTTACCAAACTTTTTTTCAGACGGGCAAAGAAACCTTCTTTGGTCGGGCGTTCCTGCTCTTTAGGTAGAGAAACCTGTTCTTCAGCCAGACGTTGCTGCTCCGCTTCTTCCGCTGCCTGACGGGCCGCTTCTTCTGCCAGACGCTGTTGCTCTGCTTCTTTCGCTGCCTGATGGGCCGCTTCTTCTGCCAGACGCTGTTGCTCTGCTTCTTTCGCTGCCTGACGGGCCGCTTCTTCTGCCAGACGCTGCTGTTCCGTCTCTTCCTCTACTCGCTTTTCTTTTTCAATTTGTTCTTCTTGTTGTTTCTTTTCCTGACGACCAAGTCCGAACCAAGAGAAGAAACCTCTTTTTTTCTCTTTTGCCATCGGCCACTACACTCCTCGCGGTTAATTATGGCGTTGTAACAACCCATCCCATTAAGCTGATTGCTTTACCTTTTGTCAGATCATGAACTCATATAGGGATAAGCCAAGAACCCAGCCCAATAGACGCTTTATATTTTAACAATTACGCCTACTGAGATAGGTTCTAATGATGATAAAATCCAGTCTAACATTTTCATCAGACCACAACACATATTCTATTGAGGATTTCGTGGTAAATTAATCAATGGGTTTCTTGATTTTCGCTTTTTGTATCTGCCGCCTATACCCAATAGACGGGAAGTTACATCACGGCGATAACAAATATTTAAGTTATGTAAACTATGACTAAAAAATCACAGCGCACACCTTTGGGACAAATCCGCATTATTGGCGGGAAATGGCGCGGAAGAAAATTACCAGTTCCAGATAGTGAAGGGTTACGTCCGACAACAGATCGTGTTCGCGAGACATTATTTAACTGGTTAATGCCGGTCATTCAAGGCGCTCGCTGTCTGGACTGTTTTTCCGGCAGTGGAGCCCTTGGATTTGAAGCTTTATCGCGCTATGCAAACAACGCTACTTTGATTGAGTACGATCGCAACGTGGCAAAACAACTGTCGAACAATTTAGCTTTATTGAAAGCAGAAAACGGCAATGTTGTGCAAGGCAATACTCTGCAATATCTCAATCAATCTGGCACGCCTTTTGATGTCGTATTTCTTGATCCTCCCTTCCGCAAAGGAATGCTGACGGAAACCATCAAGTTACTGGAAACTAACGGATGGCTGGCTGAGGTGAGTTGGGTTTATGTCGAAGCAGAATCTGAATCTGCCGCGACAGAAGTTCCTACAAACTGGCACTTACACCGGGAAAAAATTGCCGGGCAGGTTGCATACCGATTATATATCCGCCGTTAGTAATTTTCGGCTTGACCTACTTAAATACGATTCTGGAGTCAATAATGTTTATTCAATTAGGAAGAGCAATTATGGTTTGTGTTTGGGGTATCATGATCCTCAATCTGATTCACCCTTTCCCTAAGCCATTGAAATACTTTATGGATATCGCTATGGTTTTTACGGTGGTCATGCATGCTTTCCAACTGCTATTGTTAAAACATTCCCAGCCTAAAGACCAAAAACTTTCCGGCCTTTTACAAACTAAGATCTTCTTTTTTGGCGTATTTGAATTATTGGCCTGGCAGAAAAAAATGCGTCTGAAGAAAAAATAACAAATTATATTTTATGCCCTATAGATTTCAGGTTGTATCGTTAATATCGAATTAAAATTGGTACTCTCTCTTCACCCCATCATAAACAGCAATGCCTGATAAAACAGGCATTGAACATTTAAGGAAAGGAAAAATATGAGTTGGCCATTTCTTGCGGTGTTTTTTTCTGGCTGGTTATACATTGATGCGGCCTATCGGGGCGTCAGATGGCAACAATGGGTATTTTACCCTGTTACGATGTTACTTCTACTATTTTGGGCATTTCAGGCACCAAATCTCGAAGCAACAGGCTATTTCATTATTGCCGGTCTTATTGTTTCTTTACTTTCTGACTCACTCCGAATGCTCCCCAGTAAGTATTTACTATTCTCATTTGTCGCGCTGTTCTTGAGTTATTTGCTTTATACAATCAGCTTTGCCTTACATATGGAATTCAGTTTCTTCTTCCCATTGCCATTGATCTTGCTGGTTGTCGGTATCGTGGTCATGCTTATTGTCTGGAGACGTCTCGATACTTTACGTTGGCGGGTATTGGATACCTGGATAATGGTGCTCATCATGGTTTGGGTTGCAGGAGAACAATATTTTGCACTCGGCAACGCAAGCCGTTTTTCCGCCGTGACCGGAGCCATTTTACTTCTCTTTGCACATAGTATTAGTATTATTGACCAATATCGTTTCCCTTTTAAATTATCAAAAGCAATCGTGGCAACCTGTCGTTTTATCGGGCATTTTTTGATTATTCGTTCACTAATTATTTAATTCTGTACTGAGATATTATTTATTTCGCTATTTTCGCTCACCAAAGGTGAGCGAAATGCTCTCAATGTCAAATAGCACAATTCATCAAAGAAATTTCTCTTTTGGGGTTTGACTCTGGAGTCAACTCCAAAGTGTAGAGTTAATGGTAATCAACCTGAATCAACATCATTGAGAGGCCATTATGTTCTCTATTTTAAAAAAACATAAACAATTACAAAGTGGCTCTATCCCCACCCCAAAGAGAGTCCTTCAAGGTTCTGCCAACATTAAAAATGTAAGTAAACGTTCACATTCTAATGATAAAAAGCATAAACGACCTGATGAGCATGAAAAAAACCATGCTCACGACAAAAAACATACACATCATAATAGTGGTTCTTGCTCATTCGATCACGCTCATGTCACACAAGATACAACACCTCCTGAGCTCACTGCCCGCCAGCGCTTCAACTGGGTTATTCATGGCATGGACTGCCCAAGCTGCGCAGGAAAAATTGAAAATGCCGTGAAAAAAATTCCTGAAGCCAAACAGGTCAAGGTGCTATTCACAACAGAAAAGCTGGTCGTAGATGCTGATTCCGATATTCGTGCTGCCGTTGTTCAGGCGGTCAAACAAACCGGTTTCGAAATCAAAGAAACTGACTCAATTTCTAAACTTCCACCAGCGACGAGCTTCTGGAAAACATTCTCCCCGATCCTCACTCTTGCTGTATTAATGATTATCAGCGCAGGCATTGCGAAAATCAGCGCACCCGCCGGGCAGATTGCTTTCATTACAACGGTGTTGATTGGGTTATATCCTATTGCAACCAAAGCCATCAAATTGTTTCGCTCCGGAACTCCCTTTGCTATTGAATCACTAATGAGCGTGGCGGCTATTGGTGCGCTGTTCATTGATGCTACTTCAGAAGCTGCAATGGTAATCTTGCTGTTCAAGCTAGGAGAAATTCTAGAATCCTATGCCGCAGGTCGTGCCCGCCGTGGTGTCAGTGCATTGATGGAATTAGTGCCTGAGCAAGCATTACTCGTAACAAATGGCGGAAAGAAAACTGTTCCTGCCGCCGAGTTACGTCCAGGCGATATCATCGAAATTTCTCCTGGTGCCCGTTTACCCACTGATGCTGAGCTCCTTAACTCGTTCGCCAGTTTCGATGAAAGTGCTCTGACAGGTGAGTCTATTCCTGTTGAACGCAAGCAAGGAGAAAAAGTCGCAGCGGGGTCTCTTTCCGTTGATAGCGCGGTGCAAATGAAAGTCATGTCTGAACCCGGACACAATGCCATTGACCGTATTCTGCAATTGATTGAGGAGGCAGAAGAACGCCGGGCACCGATTGAACGTTTCATTGATAAATTCAGCCGTATTTATATGCCGTTGATTATTTTGCTCGCGGCACTGGTCATGATAATACCTCCTCTATTTCTTGCTGAGCCATGGGATACCTGGATTTATCGCGGTCTGACTCTGTTGTTGATTGGTTGCCCCTGTGCACTGGTTATCTCAACCCCCGCAGCCATTACTTCTGCACTCGCAGCTGCAACCCGACGTGGAGCGCTCATCAAAGGCGGTGCTGCGTTAGAGCAACTCGGTAGAGTCACCACTATTGCACTGGATAAGACAGGCACGCTGACTGCAGGGAAACCTCAGGTCACAGATATTGAACCTGTAGAAGATATGAGAGTAGAAACATTACTGGCCATGGCAAGTGCCGTAGAAAGTGGTTCCCATCACCCATTAGCCAAAGCCATTCTTAACGAGGCAGAAAGTAAAGGTATCACTGTTATTGAAGCAGAAAACCGTAAGGCACTGGCAGGTATCGGGGTTGCAGGACAATTATCAGGGCAAAAAATATTGGTCTCGGCACCAGAACGACTCCCTGAAAATACGTTATCCCTAAAATGGAAACAGCGAGTGATTGAACTGGAAGAGAGTGGAAAAACAACAGTTGCCGTGGTAAAAGATGAGCAATTTATTGGCCTGATTGCTATGCAGGATACCTTACGTCAGGATGCTATTGAAGCTATTCAGTCTCTGAAGCAACAAGGTGTCAATGCTGTGATGCTGACCGGTGATAACCCTCGTGCAGCAGCGGCGATTGCGGGTCAATTAGGTATTGATTATCGTGCAGGACTACTGCCAGAAGACAAAGTCAGAGCGGTAATGCGACTCAATGAAAAGCACAACACAATGATGGTCGGTGATGGCATCAACGATGCTCCTGCTATGAAGGCATCCAGTATTGGGGTAGCGATGGGCAGTGGTACTGACGTTGCTCTGGAAACAGCCGATGCTGCATTGACACACAATCGGTTAACGGGTTTGACAGAAATTATTACTCTGTCGCGGGCAACACACTACAATATCCGTCAAAATATCACTATTGCATTAGGTTTGAAGGCGATATTCTTGGTCACCAGCCTATTTGGGATCACTGGGTTATGGATGGCCGTATTAGCAGATTCAGGTGCTACAGCATTAGTGACAGCAAATGCTATTCGGTTGCTGCGAATTAAATCCCAAAGATGAATTCAATCCCATTTAAGTCCGATACAAAAATAGTAGTGAAACATAATTTAGAGAAAGAACCCCCTGCTCATAATATGAGTGGGGATATAAATTAAAAATTCTGATAGTGTTTGAAAGATCAATCAGGCATCGATCAACTGGGAAGGAGAGTTATTAACGTTATTTCAACCGATTATTATATCTTTCAAGTATTGCTAAAGATATGGAAAATTGACTTCACTGATATCTTTTATGATTTTTTAAAATTTATTCCATATTATTATTTAAAAGGTTGTACTTTATAAGATAGTTAACAACTCATAAAAAATAGTGAAGAAAACAAATTGAAAAGGTGCAAAGAAAGCACCTTTTCAAAATAACACTACAGTTACTCAAGATTGCTATTAAGACAAAAGGAAATATGGCACTTAGTGAGGTGATAAACATTCATTCCCAAGTCCCATACTAATAAGCTTAGCACGGGTTTATTTTTCTACCAGTATCATCATATAATATTTTCATTTTTTTGGATTAGATATCTATATGGCGTTTCCGTCGTCTCCTGAGCAATCAGCGTATGTTCCATAAAACGGCAGAAACCAGGAATATCGCGAGTAGTCGCCGGATCATCAGCAATGATTAATAACGTCTGCCCTGCATCCATATGACGGACAGTCTTACGTACCATCATTACCGGCTCCGGGCAACGCAACCCCTGTGTATCAAGCGTTTTATCAGGGTTAGCAAAAAAATCGGACATAACAATCTCTGTGAATTCAAACAATCTATAGCGACGGATTATATTACATAATATTGCCAATCGCTGCATTTTGCTTTTGTTGTTCAGCCAGCGTATGATCTGTCCTCCCTGATTATTTAGGGAAAATTGGTTTCTGGGTTCCCTCACCCCATTCAGTAAAAAGGTATAATATGTTCCAATTAGCTACGCAGCAAATAGCCACGCAGCAGAAAGTATCTGTGTTAATCTGGCTTTCTCTTTTTCATATTCTGATCATCACTTCCAGTAATTATCTGGTACAGTTGCCTGTCTCTATTTTCGGTTTTCATACCACTTGGGGAGCATTTACATTTCCTTTTATCTTTCTGGCAACAGATTTAACAGTGCGTATTTATGGTGCCCCATTGGCACGCCGAATTATTATGACTGTCATGCTTCCGGCCTTGCTGATCTCCTACCTTATCTCCGCACTATTTTTTCAGGGGACATGGCAGGGATTTTTAGCTTTAGGAACGTTTAACCTGTTTGTTGCCCGCATCGCAGCAGCAAGTTTTATGGCTTATGTTCTTGGTCAGATATTGGATGTTGGGGTTTTCAACCGACTGCGTCAAAAACAACGGTGGTGGATAGCACCGGCTGCTGCCATGTTTTTCGGTAATATGCTTGATACACTGGCATTTTTCTTTATTGCGTTCTATCGCAGTACGGATGCGTTTATGGCAACACATTGGGTAGAAATTGCATTAGTAGATTACGCATTTAAGTTGTTTATTTGCATGCTCTTTTTCCTGCCCGCTTATGGTATTTTGCTGAATCTTATTCTCAAGTTCTTTTTCTCATATTCAGTAGATAAAACACTGGCTAAAACCCGTTAAAACAGCATTGCGTCCTAAGTTAATCAGGGCGCAAATTTCCTTTCAGTTTTTCCTCATAGATCCCTCATTTTCTGCTATTGCACATCACCTACCCGTATATTTTGTCGTATAGTGGTGGCGGACAGGCAAACAAATACTTTTATCCGAAGCCACTGATAACCTGCCACACACCAACGTTGTGACAGTCTACATCGGGTTTCCAGTGAAGAAGGAATATTTCTTATGCTGAAAGTGATCCAGTCTCCATCCAAATATATCCAAGGACCAGATGCGATATCCCACATCGGTCAATATACTAAAATACTTGCTGACCATGTTTTCGTGATTGCTGATAATTTTGTGATGAATCTCATTGGAGATACTGTCAGTAAGAGCCTGAAAGAACACCAGGTAACCAGCCACTTTGAAGTTTTTAACGGTGAATGCAGCCGTAGTGAAATACAACGCCTGTCAGCCATTTTATCAAATAACCAGTGCCAGGCTGTGATTGGAATTGGTGGTGGAAAAACGCTTGATACTGCCAAAGCAGTGGCACACGACGCGAAGTTGCCGACTATTCTTTCTCCGACTCTTGCCTCAACAGATGCACCCACCAGTGCACTTTCCGTCTTATATACAGAATTGGGAAAATTTGATGGTTATTTGCTCTACCCCAAAAACCCCGATATTGTGTTGGTAGACACCAATATTATTGCCAAATCCCCTGTCCGCCTATTTGTATCAGGTATGGGAGATGCTCTCTCAACTTATTTTGAAGCACGTGCCAGTAGTACAGCCCACAACCTGACCATGGCTGGTGGCGGAACTTCTCTGACTGGGCTGACTTTGGCAAAACTGTGCTACGACACTTTGCTGGCAGAAGGTTATAAAGCGAAACTGGCAGTAGAGGCCGGCGTTATGACACCCGCAGTTGAAAATATTATTGAGGCCAACACCTACCATAGTGGAATTGGTTTTGAGAGCGCAGGGCTTGCCGCTGCCCATGCCATTCACAATGGTTTTACCACATTGGAAGAGTGCCACCATCTGTATCACGGTGAAAAAGTGGCATTCGGCACGTTGACACAACTGATATTGGAAAATAGCCCAAGTGAAGAGTTAGAAACAGTACTCGACTTCTGTGTACAAGTCGGCCTCCCGGTTACACTGGAGCAACTTGGCCTACGGGAGAATGAGAATCTACACAAAAAAATAATGCAGGTTGCTATCACAAGTTGTGCCGAAGGGGAAACGATTCACAATATGCCATTTACCGTAACTCCGGAACAAGTCTATGCCGCAATTCTGGCAGCAGATCGCATGGGTAAAGATTGGTTGTATTGATGAGGCGAGACTATGCTATCAGTTTCAGAACGGCCATCAGTTTCAGAGCGGGGAAACCCGCTCTGATTTTATGTTGGTTGGCATAATCAAGATATATTCAAAATCTGCGAGAATTGTTTGATAAGGAACAAAAACGAACTTAAAACGCATAGTAAGAGAGGGAAAAAATTAATATCGTGAGAACTGTCACTACTTCTTGAGCATTTTTTAATAACCGAGAGGAATAAAAGAGAAAAAAATGATGGGAAAATAAATAGGCATGGCCTCTCAAGACCATGCCCTCCATAAAATAATATTATCTATTCACATTCATCCATCATTCTTAATGGACATCAACGACTTGTTTTGTTGGTTCAGGCCATATACTCGCAATATGGTTAAGACACTCTTCCTTAGAACCTTTCTTACCCGTTGCCATCCAACCAATTGGGATCAGAGATTCATCAGGCCAAATCGAGTACTGCTTTTTAATGTTAATAACAACCATCCAAACCTCAGTTTCATTTCCTGTTAGTTGCTGCATGATAAAGTCTCCTGTTTGTAGCTTTCTGACAGTACCCGTGGCAAGAATCCAGTACCTATCAAATAACGCAATACCTGGTGGACATATTCAGATGTAATTACCGGACACTGAATATTTGTTCCTTCCAATGCTGCCATTGTCTGTTTCAACTCCAACTCTGGCTGGATTTCATGAACATAAGCAGGGTCCAATGCACGATAAGGTTTCTCTGCCATATCCCGAATCAATGGGATCAATGGATACAGCGGATGCGAGTCATCCAAAGCAAGAATTTTCTCTTTCCCTTCATTGAAGGGCACTGGGTTGAGAATATAACCAAATTCCTGCACCCAATCGAAGAACTGCCGGATAGAGACTTGTACAGGGTTAAACAAGTTGAAGAATTTCCCGGCAGATTCAGGCTGCTTAGAGATATGCACCAATGACTCAGCAACATAATCAACCGGTATAATGTCAAGCAGCAACGCATGGTCAGGGTAGAATCCCATTGCCAGATAACCTTTCAGGGATGCGACAAGATAATCATTCCCCTGTGCAGCACCAGTACGGGTATGCCCAAGGATCAAACCGGGACGATAAATACTCACTGGCACGCCCCGATTACGGGCAATGTTAATGATCCCTTCTGATACCCACTTGCTACCGGAGTAACCGGAAGGATCACGTACTGTTTCACTCATAGCACGATCATCTTCCATAAATGGACGAGGTGATTCAGTCGCAAACAAGGCATTCACGGAAGAAACATAGTGGAAGTGTTTCAGGCGTGAAGTACAGGCAAATTCCAGTGCGGTTCTGGTGCCATCAACGTTAATACTTTTCAGTGCACTATAAGGATAAATGAAGTTAACCAACGCACCATTGTGATAAATCACGTCAACATCTTGCGCAAGTTTCTCCCAGGTTTCCGGCAACAGACCGAAACGAGGCTGCCCTAAATCTCCTATTACAAAATCTACGCGATCAAGCTCATTACCCACATCAATCTGGTAATTTACAAAGCCAGCTTTGATCCTGTCACGTGCATGTTTTTCATCAGCAGCACGGCACAGACAGATAATTTGAGCCGAAGTCTGTTTCAGCAATTGTTCCAATAGATGTAAGCCAAGATATCCGGTAGCTCCCGTCAGCAATACGGTATCAGGTTTATACCAGTTTGCATGAGGTAACCCATCCGGGCGCACGCTTTCTTTCAGGTAAACATCTTTTCTCAGTGTTTCTGCATGTTGCTGGATAAGTGCTTCACTGTGATAATTTTCTGCAAGTTGAGCAGGATGACTTTTATATACCTCGATCATTTCATCCAGAATAGCCGCAATTCTGGCAATAGTGGGTTCAACATAGATACCAGAAATGGGGACTCTGAGTGAGAATGCTTTTTCAATATGCTCTACCATGCGGGCAACCAAGATGGAATGCCCGCCAATCTGGAAGAAATCATCCGTAATGCCAAAGGCGTCAACCGCCAACAGCTCACGCCAGATAGCATAAACCCGTTTTTCAGTTTCTGTCTGAGGCTGCACAATGTCATAGCTGGCATTCAGACGTTCTGCCACTTCTTCCAAACGCTTTCTATCCCGCTTGCCGCTGCTCGTCAAAGGGATATAGGGGATACGATAATATTCAGTAGGTATCCAGGCTTCATGTAAGCGTTCCCTTAATGCTAACTGAGTCTCCCGAACCCACTCATCCGGTACAACCATATTAGGATCAAACAAGACGAATGCCTGTATTCTGGCAAGATCACCACTTCCTGCCACACGGATGATGGCATCCTGAACACCGCTTTGTTTTCTCAATGCGATTTCTATTTCACCTAATTCGATGCGATAACCACGTACTTTTACCTGATCATCCTGTCTTCCCATATAAATAAGAGAACCGTCTTCAAGCATACGTGCCATATCACCGGTCAGATACGCCCTTCTACCTTTTTGTTTTACATCAGGAACATATCGTTTAGCGGTTTCAGTGGGATTATTGCGGTATCCGGCTGTCACACCCAACCCACCAATCAGGATTTCTCCTACAGTTCCTTTAGGTACAGGATATAAATACTTATCCACAATTGTGATACTGGTGCCGGGGATTGGCCCACCTAATTGCACCTTATCCCCTTTTCTCATACAGAATGCTGTCGACCAGATTGTAGTTTCCGTCGGGCCATAAACATTCCATAAAGTTCCACCAGAAGCAGTCAGTTGATCTGCCAGATCTTGTGACAGGGCCTCTCCACCACAGAGCATACTCATATCTGAGCGAGGCTCCCAGCCCGCATTCAAAGCCATTGACCAAGTGACTGGTGTTGCTTGAGCAAGTGTAAATTGAGGATCTGACAGTGTCTGAGACAACGCCATCGCATCACGTTGGGTATCGATTGATGTAATGTAGATGCTGCCACCATGAACAACAGTCAACAATAACTCCAGCACTGAAATGTCAAAAGAGAAAGTTGTCAGTGCAAGCATACGATCGTTTTGATTGACCGACAGCAATTTCCCAAATGCACACAAACAGGCTGCCAGATTGTCATGCTGTACCTGTACAGCTTTTGGCAGCCCGGTAGAGCCGGATGTAAACATCACGTAGGCCGGATGATCACCTAGCTCAGGCAGATCAATACGTTCTGTTACTTTCCCGACAGTATTTGAAAGCAGTTCCAAAGGAATATGTGTTGATGCTTTCAGTCCCATGGATACTGTATCATCAGATACCAAAATACTTTCCGGCAAACTGGCGAGAATATCATTCAAACGCTTTTCCGGCATCATAGTATTGAGAGGAATGTATACCGCGCCAAGCTGCCAGGCCGCCAACATAGTGATAAACCATGGGATACCTCTCTCAGCTGCAATAGCAACATTGCTTCCCATTGTGACACCATGGCAACGCAAAACATTTGCTGCATTCATGACCCGTTTCTGTAATTCACCAAATGCCAGCGTTCCATGTTGATCCGAGACAGCAGTGTCATTCGGCATGGTTTTTGCCAATTTTGCTAATCGAGATGGTACATTATCAAACCATGGTTGGAGTTTATTTTCCATGTAACTGATATTATTGATATTAATATCAGGGTTATTGGAGAATGAGGATTTTTGCCCAGTAAATGCTGTGTGTAATATTGCCTTGTGTGTGTAAGTATTCATAATGATGTTCTCATTCTATTCTCCATTTTATATCATCATTTTTCATGACGAATGGAGATATTTATGCTGTTAGTCAATAAATTCCAGCTATTGTCCACATCAAGATCCTACAAATACCTTATGTTGACTTTAACTGAATTTAAAAAATAAACTTCAAAAAGTATCATAAAAATTTAATAACTAATTAATTAATATTTTTGCAATTTTTTATTAATTAAACAATCAACCCATAAATGGATAGGATTCTTATTAACGAATAGAGTGTATTACGCCTTATACACCACTTCATCGTCTTGATATTATTGTATTTTATTTATAAATAACTATTCATGTCTTCATGAAAACCCATCTCATGAATATGAATAACTATTTGTGGTAATATCTATTATTTCCAAACAGGAATTCAAACATTTTATTTGTAACTGTGTTATAAAAAACGCCAAGCATGTAAATAAAAATAACTCCCATAGCTAAAAAAAGAAACATAATACAGAAATAGTGAACGATTGAAATAATACAAACAGAAAATATTACTGTTAATTCATTCCTATATGTTTAAAAATTTTTATATTTTTGCAGATAATCCCCATATGATTAAAGCGACATCTTAATTCCCTCAATAATAATAGTCCTTTATGTGCGAAAGAACACAAACGAACTAAAAGCGCTCAAAAATAACAAACAAACATCTTTAATTGTGACGTAAGTCACGATAATAAAAATAAAATATATTTCAAAAAATCCATAAATCGCTCAAAATTGCGAACCTTACGAAATTATATCTATATGTTATCGATACCTCATAGATGTATGATCCTGTTTTAGCTATCATTTCCTTCGGTATAGAAAAAATCAATTCGAATTTTCGTTTACTGCTTATCACTAGTAAGCTGTGGTGATTCGCTCATACTAGTTCATACTATTTATACTAAATAGTCATGTGGAGACAAACATGTTAAGTATTTTCAAGCCGGCACCCCACAAAACCCGGCTACCTGCGCAAGAAATAGATCCATTCTATCGTCGCTTGCGCTGGCAAATTTTTATGGGGATTTTCTTTGGGTATGCTGCTTATTATTTGGTGAGGAAAAATTTTGCTCTGGCAATGCCGTACTTGGTAGAACAGGGCTTTTCCAGAGGTGATCTCGGTTTCGCTCTATCGGGTATTTCAATCGCATACGGTTTCTCGAAGTTCATTATGGGTTCCGTGTCTGACCGTTCCAACCCACGCGTCTTTCTGCCAGCGGGTTTGATACTTGCAGCGGCCGTCATGTTATTTATGGGATTTGTACCGTGGGCAACCTCAAGCATCGCTATCATGTTTGCTCTGCTGTTCCTGTGCGGTTGGTTCCAGGGTATGGGATGGCCTCCTTGTGGTCGTACTATGGTTCACTGGTGGTCACAAAAAGAGCGTGGCAGGATTGTTTCTATCTGGAACTGTGCTCATAACGTTGGCGGTGGTTTGCCTCCATTGCTATTCCTCCTAGGTATGGCATGGTTCAATGACTGGAAAGCAGCTCTCTATATGCCTGCATTTGCAGCTATCCTGGTTGCCTTGATCGTCTTAGCTCTGATGCGTGATACTCCACAATCCTGTGGTCTACCGCCAGTCGAAGAGTATAAAAACGACTATCCGACTGATTACACAGAAAAAGATGAAAGAGAACTGACGGCAAAAGAAATTTTCATGCAGTACGTTCTGCCTAACAAACTGCTGTGGATGATTGCAGTTGCCAACGTATTCGTTTACTTGCTGCGTTACGGTATCCTCGACTGGTCACCAACTTACCTGAAAGAAGTTAAGCACTTCGCACTGGACAAATCGTCCTGGGCTTACTTCCTGTATGAGTACGCAGGTATACCTGGTACGCTGCTGTGCGGCTGGATGTCTGACAAAGTGTTCAAGGGCAATCGTGGTGCTACTGGTGTCTTCTTTATGACACTTGTTACCATCGCCACTATCGTCTTCTGGACAAACCCGGCAGGTAATCCGACTGTTGATATGATCTGTATGCTGGTGATTGGCTTCCTGATTTACGGCCCTGTTATGCTGATAGGACTGCATGCTCTTGAACTAGCACCAAAAAAAGCAGCAGGTACTGCGGCTGGCTTTACCGGCCTGTTTGGCTATTTGGGTGGCTCGGTAGCAGCCAGCGCCATTGTCGGTTACACCGTTGACTTCGCAGGCTGGGATGGCGGCTTTATGATCATGGTCGGTGGTAGCATCCTGTCCGTTATTCTATTGTTGTTTGTTATGATAAGTGAAAACAAACATAAGCAAGAAATGGCTCGTCAAGGCTAATAATTAACTAAAAGACGTTAATTAATAACCCTATCATTCGCAGTACAATAAAGTTGTACTGCGATTTCATTAGCAATACTGAATCTTTCATTTTCTGAGATAAACGCCCTAACACCTTCAACCTAAACATTGTCTAATAGAGGAAATTACCGTTATTCTATCTGCTGCCATTTTTGATATATTCGGGATTGAATAAGTTCAGAGTAAGTGAATCATAAAGATCCCACATTTTTCCTTACATTAACGAATATTAAATATTTCTTACTTTATCAGTGTCTGTTTACATCATTTAAAGTGACTATTTGATTATCATCTAAATACAAAAAAACCAATTCCATCTTATGTTTCTGTTCCTTTAATAACAGACAGAACAGGGTTAGATATAAACAGAGCCTGTCGAAAAAATTTTTATGTCATAAAATTGTGACATACCACTGATAAAATCAATATTTAGGATTGTGTTATGTCTTTATTTTATATAAAAAATTGGCCTGAATGTTCCCTATTTCTCTGGCTTTCGACGAAAAATCAGTACAGTGGTAAGTATCATCATTTTTTATTCAAGACTTCCTATTAGAATAAATGGAGAGCTCCTATGCAGACCCCTATTAAGGCTATTATGGCTGGTATTCTGTTAGCATCATCAATGTCAGGTATTGCACATGCCGCAACAGATAAAATTGTTATCGCCCACCGTGGTGCCAGCGGTTATTTACCTGAACACACATTACCCGCCAAAGCAATGGCCTATGCGCAAGGAGCAGATTACCTTGAGCAAGATTTGGTTATGACTAAAGATGATCAACTTATTGTACTGCACGACCATTATCTTGATCGCGTAACGGATGTCGCAGAACGTTTTCCAAACCGTGCCCGTACTGATGGGCGTTATTATGCCATCGACTTTACTTTGCCAGAAATTAAATCTCTGAAATTCACTGAAGGTTTTGATATCAAGGATGGCAAAAAAGTACAAAGCTATCCTGGCCGTTTTCCAATGGGAAAATCGGATTTTCGTATCCACACTTTTCAAGAAGAACTGGAATTTATTCAAGGTCTGAACAAATCTACCGGAAAGAATATCGGTATTTATCCTGAGATCAAAGCTCCATGGTTCCATCGTCAGGAAGGAAAAGATATTACGACTAAGGTATTAGAAGTCCTAAAACAATATGGCTATACCAAAAAGAGCGATAAAGTCTATTTGCAATGTTTTGATGCCAATGAACTGAAACGCATCAAAAATGAGCTGGAACCAAAATTGGGAATGGATCTGAAACTTGTTCAACTTATTGCTTACACTGACTGGAATGAAACCTACGAGCAAAAAACCGATGGCACGTGGCAGAACTACAGTTATGACTGGATGTTTAAACCAGGCGCAATGAAAGAAGTGGCAAAATATGCTGACGGTATTGGCCCTGATTACCATATGCTGATCGCCAGTGATTCTACACCAAACAACATTAAGTTGACTGGCATGGTGAAAGAAGCTCACGCCAGCCATCTGGTGGTACATCCATACACTATCCGTATTGATCAACTGCCAAAATATGCCACCAGCGGAAATCAATTGTTTGATATCGTTTTTGATAAAGCGAATGTTGATGGTGCATTCACAGATTTCCCTGATTTAGCCGTGAAATTCCTGGAAAAACATCACGAACATCAGTAATCAATATCACAATGAAAAAGGGGGACAACTTTAATGCCCCCTTTAATACTCAAAAAACCCAGGTTAAGAGATCCCCACTGGAAATGCGATCACCTCGCTAATCCTCTCTGCACCCAGTGCCAGCATAATCAGGCGGTCAACGCCCAATGCAACTCCGGCACATTCCGGCATACCATGAGCCAATGCTTCAAGCAGGTACTCATCAATCGGTTGTACAGGTAACCCCATTGCTTCACGTTTCCGGTTATCCTGTTCGAAACGCAAGCGCTGCTCTTTGCTGTCTGTCAGTTCACGGAAACCGTTCGCTAATTCCATACCTTTGAAATAAACTTCAAAGCGCTGGGCAACACGGTGATCTTCTTTACTGATTTCTGCCAGTGCCGCCTGGGATGCAGGGAAATGATAGATAAATGTTGGCTTCTCAATCCCAATGTGCGTTTCAACTCCCATGGTAAAAAGCAATTGCAACAAGATATCCCGATCTTCTTCACAATCAGCGACATTGCTGAGATCAAGTTTTGCCGCTACTTCACGCAGTTTTTCCTTGCTTGCAGTCAGAGGATCAACATCCAAATAACGAATAAATGCCTGCTGGTAAGAAAGAGATTCAGCACTTTCACAATCCAGAATTTGCTGCAATAGATCATCTACTTCATTCATCAAACGATACATATCGTAATGCGGACGATACCATTCCAGCATGGTAAATTCAGGATTATGATGACGCCCCGCTTCTTCATTACGGAAACTTTTTCCCATCTGATAAATAGAACCGCTGCCTGCTGCCAACAAACGTTTCATGTGATATTCAGGGCTGGTCATCAGGTACAGAGGCAAGCCACCCGCTGCGCCAGGCCCGACAAATCGTGTCTGGAAAGGAACAAGATGGACGTCAGTGACGGTCGCTTGACTCATGGCAGGTGTTTCAACCTCCAACACCCCGCGATCTGCGAAAAAGCGCCGTATTTCTGCCAAAATCTCTGCCCTTTTCAATAGGTTGGCGATAGGGGTAGTTGGCTGCCAATCCGCGACTTCGTTCATGTTCCAATGACTCCAAGATAAAACAAAACGCGCAGTTTACCCGCATCCTGCTTGCCAGACAAATTTTCAATATGGAATTAGTGAGCAATTATTCTCGGCAATACAAATAGCCAAAATTTCTCTTATCTCTGCATGGAAGATAATAAAACATAAATTTTAAACTTTCATTTTAAATAGCTTTCCAAAATGATAAGACACCGCTTGACTCTTCGCGGCGCAAGGAGCCAAGCTCTCACTAGCCTTAGTGGCTCACTATTATGAAAAGCCATTTAATTCCATTGAATAATATGGACATCCATGTCCAAGTGCTAGAATATTCTATTTGGATTTAAAGAAAGTAGAAAGTAGAAAGTAGAAAGTAGAAAAATGTATCTTATCCCCAAGGAGGGTCTGAATCAGATGGAGCAATCATCAAATCAGCCATAACACCTGAAATGTAACGAAACCCTTCTGGGGAAATATGATTGGTAAGTTTTAATGATACAAGAAATGGAGTATTTAAAGCTAACAGTAATACGAAATATAATCCTACTCCTCCTATATCGTGTTCAGGATATGCCAAATAATGTTTTTCAAAATAATGTCCTTCAGAATCCGAAAAACAGACTTCAATATTACTAAATAAAACATTAGCCTTTAGTGCTTTAATTTTTACATTGCTCAAAACAGTTGAGTCATTGTTGTTTAGTTTCTCATTTGATACTGATTTATTATTGCTGCTCATGTGATTACCCTTTAACTAATTTTTAGTTATTAATAAATTTCTTAAAAGTAAATTAGTCAGACTTATTTTTACTCCCAGGTAAATGTAGCTTCTGAAATATAACCAACATGTGGTGTACCATGATATCTGGAAGCTTTTATTTTTACTGAAGATCTGTTGAGCATAGCCGTCAATAACCCCATGAATATGGCAACCCCACCTATCTCCTGATGAGGAGATGCAAGCTCATAAAAAAGGAAATCATACTCGGGATGATAAATTGTGATCCTAACATTACTACTTCTATCTTCCCGTCCATAAGTCTGCAGCCTAAAAATTTTTACTTCGTACTCTACCTCACCATCTGTTAATGTATTTGTTAATGTATTGGCTGATGCTGGTTTATCTTTGATATTCATATGATTATTCCTTTAGATAATTATTTATATAAAAAATACAAACAAAATTCGTAGAGATTTAATTCTGAATTGAAAATCACAATATCATCAGAATATAACCACCAATTAATTAGAATGAAATCACCCTATTTTTATTGGCGCTAAGACCCTATATAGAATAGAGATAAAAACATTGATTTATGATTATGCAATAATTTTCTCACTCCTATTCAGTAGAATATATTACATTCCCTTTTTACCCTTCTAAACTTCGGATAAACATAAAATTAAAAACTTATTAAATGTGCCCCAAAGAAAATAAACTCTAATCAAAAGTTATATATAAAAGTTAGATGATGATTTTTGATATGTCAAAGAAAACATTTGAAATCACTGATCAATGGAAAAAACACGCAATTAACATTACAAAAATTAAGAAATATTTATATTTAACTCCATATTCCATTAAAAAAAATCATGTATAAAGCTTTTCCTAAAAATATAGTTCGGATAGACCTTATTATTAAATGACTTATTTAATAAGTATTTTTTATTCAGTTAATATTCTGACTAATAATTTTTAAAAAATAAAATCGTCATTAATTACAGTATGTGTTTATATCTTAATTTTATCAAAAAATTTGATAAATTTATTTTTCATCATTGCATACATCATGCCAATAAGTAGAAAATCTGTGTCAGATCACGTTTTGCAGGGAAAATCACACAAAATACGCATTCATATCAAATTTACCCCCGACACGATTCGCTATAATTAAACCATACAAAAAATAATAGATAGTGAACTTTCCTCGTTAAAGTATAGAAAATCATTCATAACATCATTACGAATAATGCATTGATAAATAAAAATAAATATTACTTCAGCATAGCAAAAATAGAGAAACAGATGAGTAATAACACAACGGTTCTTTTAACTGATTTTTGATTTATTTAGTTTGAACCCACACTTAAACAATGGAGAAGTCCAGTGCAAACCTTCAATGCTGATCTAGCAATTATCGGAGCCGGTGGCGCAGGTCTACGGGCAGCTATCGCTGCGGCTGAAACTCATCCCCAACTTAAAATTGCCCTGATTTCCAAAGTGTATCCTATGCGCAGCCACACCGTCGCCGCGGAAGGTGGATCAGCCGCAGTCACTCAAGCCCATGACTCCTATGATTTTCATTTCAATGACACGGTGTCTGGTGGCGATTGGCTATGTGAACAGGATGTGGTTGAGTATTTTGTCAAACATTGTCCAACAGAAATGATTCAGTTGGAACAATGGGGCTGCCCATGGAGCCGTAAGGAAGATGGTTCTATTAATGTTCGTCGTTTTGGCGGCATGAAAATTGAACGCACATGGTTTGCTGCCGATAAAACCGGCTTTCACATGCTACATACACTCTTTCAAACCTCGCTCAAATATCCTCAAATCCAGCGTTTTGATGAGCATTTTGTCCTCGATATTTTGGTTGATGAAGGTCAAGCGCGTGGTTTAGTCGCCTTGAATATGATGGAAGGAAGCAAAGTTCAAATTCGCGCAAATGCGGTCATTATGGCTACTGGCGGTGCCGGACGTGTATATCGCTATAACACCAATGGTGGCATTGTGACAGGCGATGGTATGGGTATGGCTTTCCGCCAGGGTATTCCATTGCGCGATATGGAATTTGTACAGTATCACCCAACCGGTTTACCGGGATCAGGGATCCTAATGACCGAAGGCTGCCGGGGTGAGGGTGGGATCCTGGTTAACAAAGATGGCTATCGTTATCTACAGGATTACGGTTTGGGGCCAGAAACTCCACTCGGCTATCCCGAAAATAAATATATGGAACTAGGGCCACGCGACAAAGTTTCGCAGGCATTCTGGCATGAATGGCGAGCAGGCCGAACCATTGCAACACCACGTGGTGATGTTGTGCATCTGGATCTGCGTCATCTGGGCGAGAAAAAATTACTCGAACGTTTGCCATTTATCTGTGAATTAGCCAAAGCCTATGTTGGTGTAGATCCTGTCAAAGAACCTATCCCGGTAAGACCGACGGCGCACTACACAATGGGCGGAATCGAAACCAATCAACAATGTGAAACCCGCATCAAAGGACTGTTTGCCATTGGGGAGTGCTCTTCTGTCGGGTTGCATGGTGCAAACCGTCTCGGCTCTAACTCACTGGCAGAACTGGTGGTCTTTGGCCGTCTGGCGGGTGAAGAGGCTGTCAAACGTGCTCAGGAAGCCACATCAGCTAATGAAAAAGCACTGGATGCGCAAGCTCGCGATATTGGAGCTAAACTCAATACACTGCTGAATCAGAAAGGGAATGAAAGTTGGGCGAAAATTCGCGATGAACTGGGGACTTCAATGGAAGAAGGGTGCGGTATCTATCGTACTCCTGAATTAATGCAGAAGACAATTGATAATATTGCTGAACTGAAAGAACGTTTTGAACACATCCAAATCAGTGACCGCGCCAGTGTATTCAATACTGATCTGCTCTATACCATTGAACTGGGATTTGGTCTGGAGGTCGCTGAATGTATGGCTCACTCGGCCATGAACCGTAAAGAGTCCCGCGGTGCTCACCAACGCCTTGATACAGGCTGCACAGAACGTGATGATGAGAACTTCCTGAAACATACACTGGCTTTCTATAACCCGGAAGGTGCCCCACATTTGGAATACAGTGATGTGAAGATCACTCAATCCCAACCAGCAAAACGGGTCTATGGCGGTGAAGCAGCAGCACAAGAGAAAAAACAGAAGGAGCAAGCGAATGACTGAGATGAAAAAAATGAAAATGGAAGTCATGCGCTATAACCCGGAAATCGATAACAAGCCATATTTTGCTACTTACGAAGTGCCCTACGATGAGCAGACTTCTCTGTTGGATGCCTTAGGTTATATTAAGGATAATCTGGCTCCTGACCTGTCTTACCGCTGGTCTTGCCGTATGGCAATCTGTGGTTCCTGCGGCATGATGGTGAACCGCGTACCAAAACTGGCCTGTAAGACTTTCCTGCGTGATTATCCGCAAGGTCTGAAAGTTGAAGCATTAGGGAATTTCCCGATTGAACGGGATTTAGTTGTGGATATGACTCACTTTATTGAGAGTCTGGAAGCGATCAAACCTTATATCATCGGCAATGGGCGCAAACCCTCTGATGGCCCGAATGTACAAACTCCGGCACAGATGGCAAAGTATCATCAATTCTCCGGTTGTATCAACTGTGGCCTGTGCTACGCAGCTTGCCCGCAGTTTGGCCTGAATCCTGAGTTTATTGGCCCTGCCGCAGTCACACTGGCGCACCGCTATAATCTTGATAATCGAGATCACGGCCAAAAAGAGCGTATGCCACAGATCAACAGTGATAATGGCGTCTGGTCTTGTACGTTCGTTGGTTATTGTTCTGAAGTTTGTCCAAAGCATGTTGATCCAGCGGGGGCAATTCAACAAAGCAAAGCAGAAAGTGCTAAAGATTTCATTATCTCTATGCTGAAACCATAATAAGGGAGAAAAGAGTAATGGCGACAAAACGTAAACCTTATGTACGAGGCATGGAGCCTAATTGGTGGCATAAATTGGGATTCTATCGATTCTATATGCTGCGTGAAGGGACAGCTATTCCCACTGTTTGGTTCAGTCTCTTAGTGCTTTATGGCCTGTTTGCTTTGAAAGGCGGCCCCGAAAATTGGGCGGGGTTTGTCTCTTTTTTGCAAAATCCGCTGATATTACTGATTAATGTTATCACCTTGCTGGCTTCATTATTGCATACCAAAACGTGGTTTGAGCTGGCTCCTAAGGCGCTCAATATCATTGTCAAAAGTGAAAAAATGCTACCAGGACCGATTGTCAAACTACTGTGGGCAACGACTATCATTGCTAGTGCCGTGATTCTCGGTGTCGCACTGCTCTAACCCCAAGGAGGATCTGATGAATCAAGAACCAAAACGTTCCAATGAACCGATTTTCTGGGGCCTGTTTGGGGCAGGTGGTATGTGGAGTGCCATTGTTGGGCCTGCAATTATCCTGCTACTGGGTATTTTGCTGCCACTGGGACTGGCACCGGAAGCGCTTTCTTATGAACGCATTCTGATGTTTTGCCAGAGTTTTATTGGCCGTATCTTTTTGCTACTGATGATCAGCCTGCCACTATGGTGTGGTTTGCACCGTATTCATCACGGTATGCACGATCTGAAAATTCATATTCCCGCCAGTCAATGGGTGTTTTATGGTGCAGCCGCGATTCTGACTGTGGTTGCCTTGATTGGGATTTTTACGCTGTAATAGCGCTAATTTTAGCAAGCTATCTTGGAAAAAGTCTGCGGTTTATCCGCAGACTTTTTCCTAAAAATTAAGGCATTTTCTTTACTTTAGAACTTATAAGAAATAGTAGCTTTATAAGCGCGACCTTTCTCTTCTTGTCCTTTATAAATATTCAGATAGTAAGACTGTTCGTTGTAACGTTTATCGAAGATATTATCGATACCAAACTGGATTTCTGTGTTTTTAAATGAGCCAGTTTTCGGAGCCCAGGAAATATACACATCACTGACGCCATATCCTGATTTATGTACATTTACAACCCGACCACTATCTGTCCCTTTCGCGTCTGCTGACCGGACAAATCGGGAATTCCAACCGAGTTCAATGTCGGTTTTATCAAACAAGTAATTTCCACCAATGGTGAAAGAATCACCAATAGTTGGTGTGAACTCTAATCTTCTGTCAAACAACTCATTACCTTGCATAATTTGATTATTCGCTTTGGCGTAAGTCGCTCTCAAGGACAAGTTATCCAGTTTATATTTGGTCGCTAATTCAAACCCTTCTAATCTGGATTTTGGGATGTTTTGTAGCTCTCTTTTAGCTAAAGTCGTCGACAGGTTTTTGAAATTGGTCTGGAATACTTTACCAATTACAGTAAATGAGTCGTTTTCAGCAAAAACACTAGGATATGTTCCCGCTACGCCAGTTTCTAAGTTGTACCCTGTTGTAGTTTTCAAGTTAGCATTGTGATTGCTTGGCCCAAGACCAATCTCTTTGCCCAATGGCCCTCTGAAAAGTTCGGTATAATTGGCAAATAATGTGGTTGATGCTCCAGGTTCGTATTTCAAACCAAGTGCTTTTGAGAAACGAGCATAAGTTCTCTCAAAAGGTTCATGGTTCTTATTGATAGTGTTGTATTTGTAATGATCCCATCTGACACCTGGTATGATATGGAAATCAGCAAATTGAATATCATCTTCCAAATAAACAGATGATGACTTTCCTGTTTCTACTGCTTTTTTGTGTATATTTTCTGATACATCAGTGTATGCCATTCTGGTATCAAAATATTCATACCCATAAGTTAAAACATGGGATAATTTCTGGGTATCAAAATTAGAGACATTACGCGCCCTAATGCCTTGGGTTTCAACAATACTGTCAAATCCCTTTCCAGGCCCACCGACTTCCCTCATATGATTGAAGTTTTGTTCTGTGTGATAGGCAGAAATTTTTAAATCAATGAAGTCATTATCGACTGGTACATATCTGTAAGTAAGATTATAAGCATCACGCTCTAAAGCGTACGCTCCTTTTTTCCCTTTATTGATATCCGGGCCAAAATTCAATCTGAAATTAGTATCCGCATCATTCTGATAATGTTCTTTTGATACACTGATGTACTGATCATCAGTCAGATTGAATTTCGCTTTTAATAAGTAATTGACCAGTTTCCCATCGGTAGGAATTGAATCTCTTCCGCGGCTATCTCGGCCCGATTCAGCATCATTTATGTTACGATGGTTAAAATAGCCTAATAAATCAACGGCTCCCACTCTGCCATAAGTTGCTAAAGATTGCTGGAACTCAGAACCATTACTGACATAACTTAATTTACCTTTTGTACCAAATAATTGGCCCGGTTCTAATAAATCACCCGCATCAACGGTTTCAAATTTTAATGCACCGCCAAGGGCTCCGGTATCATAGGTGATACTATTCGTACCAACGCTGATATCAATTTGCTTCAGCATTTCAGGGTCTATACCGTAGTTCCCCGCATGATGGAAGTGATATCCCTCTTGCCGTGCACCATCAACCGTTACGTTGATGAACTGATCATCCATGCCCCGGATTTTAAAGCGCTGCCCTAAAGCGCTAGGGTGACCCGCTTGAACGCCCGGTACATTCTTTAAAATCTCACCGACGCTTTGTGCCTGTCTGACTTTAATTTCGTTACGGTTGACTTTTCCACTCTCTTGTTCTGCATTGTTACCTGCAATAACAACGAGTGTATCGCCCGTTGCCGTTGATTTTTTGATTGACCCTTCGGTGTTTGCAAATGCGTTAGTAGAAACAGCGACTGTCAACATTGATGCTGACATCAGAGGAACACACAGGCCACTTTTAGCCAAGCTTGCGTAAATTTTGGTAATTTTAGACATACATTCTTCAGTTAAAACATGATTGATAATTATTATTATTTATATTTCTATAGGAAATGTAAATAACCTTAAGTGACTATCGTTAATTTTAACTATTTGAATTCGGAATCATGTCCCAATAAATCCAACTATTCTTAGTTCCTAGCGAAGATTTGTTAACGACCTGAGTCCATAAAGACAAGTTTATTTATTGAATAGAATGAAGAAGTTAATGACGATAAAGAGCCTGAGTGAGATCTTCACCTCAAAGCTGAAACGGGTATAAACTTATACCCGTTGGTTTTTTAGATAAAATATTAATATTCTATTCTGGCTAAGACTCTATCTGCATCCTGATAATTCCCTGCCTGAACGCAGAATGTGATTCTCCCTGAACAATTTGCACGGATCTGTACCTCCATTTTCATGGCTTCCATCATGGCAATCACATCACCTTCATTAACTTTCTCCCCTTCCCGCACCAACCAAGAATGCAGAATGCCGGAAATAGGTGCCTTTACCTGGTGGGGATCTTGCGGCGTTTTTTGCTTTATTATCGGCTGAGAAGATTGCTTCTCACTGACAGACGCTAACCTTGCTAAACCTGCCAATAGATCTGATGACAAGCCCAATTCATGCCTGCGACCATCAATTTCAATATAGGTGCGGGTGATATGCTTATCCTCAGCAGGGATCTGACGTAGCGAAGTTTCCAGTTCATCGGCAAAATCTGTTTCAATCCAACGGGTATGAACGTTGAAATTATCTCCTGAGACAAAATCAGGATGTCCGATTACAGCTCGGTGGAAAGGTAAAACAGAGGCTACTCCACTGATTTTAAATTCTTGTAATGCCCGACGTGCACGGGCAAGAGCTTGTTCACGCGTTGTTCCTGTGACAATCAGTTTTGCCATCAATGAATCAAAAGCAGCGGGAATGGTAGAACCACTCATTACACCAGAGTCCAGACGAATACCAGGGCCAGAAGGCGGGAGAAACGTTGTAATAGTGCCGGAAGTGGGTAAAAAACCTTTTCCTGCATCTTCCGCATTGATGCGAAATTCAAACGAATGCCCTCTTGGTGCGGGTGTTTTTTGGATGCTTAACGGATAACCTTCTGCAATCCTCAACTGTTCAATAACTAAATCAATCCCAGTTGTTTCTTCCGTAACAGGGTGCTCAACTTGTAAGCGAGTATTCACTTCTAAAAAAGAGAGTGTGCCATCAGTACTGAGCAAAAATTCGACCGTTCCCGCTCCGATATAATTGGCTGCCGCACAAATCGCTTTTGCCGCTTCATGAATGCGTTCTCGTTGCTGCTGAGTTAAAAAGGGAGCCGGAGCTTCTTCTACCAGTTTCTGATTCCGACGCTGCAAGGAACAATCACGGGTGCCAAGTACAACGATATTACCGTATTTATCTGCAATCACTTGCGCTTCAATATGACGCGGTTTATTCAGGAACTGTTCGATAAAACATTCCCCTCGCCCAAAAGCGGTTGTTGCTTCACGTACTGCGGCATAGTAAAGTTCTTCAACTTCATCTCGTCGCCAGGCCACTTTCAAACCACGACCTCCACCACCAAATGCGGCTTTAATGGCAATCGGTAAACCATGTTCCTCTGTAAAAGCAATAACTTCCTGCACATCTTTGACAGGCTCTGTGGTTCCTATCACCAAAGGAGCACCCACTTGCCGGGCAATTTTACGTGCCTTAACTTTATTTCCCAATTCGTCAATTGTGTCAGGATTAGGGCCAATCCAAATCAATCCTGCATCGATTACAGCACGGGCAAATTCAGCTCGCTCAGACAAAAAACCGTATCCGGGATGGATCATCGTTGCCTGCGTTTGCTTTGCAATTTCCAGTAAGCGTGGAATATTAAGATAGGTTTCTGTAGGTCTGTTTCCTGCTAAAGCGTACGCTTCATCTGCTAATTGTACGTGTTGTGCATCGATATCAGAATCTGCATAAACAGCTATCGTCTGTATGCCATAGTCACGACAAGCACGAATAATGCGAACAGCAATTTCACCACGATTGGCAATCAATACTTTATTTGTAGTCTTTTTTACATTGTTAACAGTAGGGTCCATTGCTGCTATTTACTCCCCTGGATTTCGTGGAATTGATTGATAGGATTAAATTGAATTTTGCCATTAATCGGAATCTGACCAGCAAGATCAAGGTGGTAATGTGCCACAGAAGCAATAACAGGATATCCACCCGTCACAGGATGATCTGCCAGAAACAATACTGGCTGCCCATCGGCCGGAATTTGTATCGCACCACTGCAAGTTCCTTCACTTGGTAACTCTTTGTGCTTAATACGTGATAGTGCATACTCACCATTTAGCCTCAATCCAATCCTGTTGGATTGTGGAGTTATCTGCCAGATTTGGTTTCGCAACAAATCAATTGATGTCTGCTCAAACCAATCAGTACGAGGGCCAAAGAATATATCTAATACTACAACGTCATCTTTATTTGGCATTACGAATGCCGGTGTTTCAGAAATAGATACCGCTGTACAATGAGATGTTTCCCCTATGATAAGTCTATCATCAGGTTTTAGTGGTACAGGGCCAATACTAGACAGTGTGTCAAATGAACGACTGGCCAGCACTTCAGGAACAATAAAACCACCTCTGACAGCCAGATAAGAACGCATTCCCGCATTGGGTATTCCCAATATGATTTCATCTCCATCATTTAAATCAATAGGTTTGTAAGTATTCACATGCAAAATTTCCCCTGACGGGGTTTTGATCTGAATTGGACATAAAGCCCCGGTAACCCCAATAATTATTTTCCCTCTGGCGACAGCTCTAAATCCCCCTTGTACTATTTCTAAGCACGCTTTATCAGAAGAGTTACCAACGATACGGTTTGCACTACGCAAGGCACTTTTATCCATGGCACCAGATGCCGATATCCCCAAACTTGATTTTCCCAAACGCCCTAAATCCTGGAATAACGTTTGTAGTCCGACAGATACTATTTCCAAAGAACAAAAAACTCCCTCTGGAGACATTTCAGCAAAAATTTCATCAGGAATAGACGATTTTTCAGGTAGACTTACCGTTACAATACCTCGTTCAACATTTCGGAAGCTGACACGATCACCCGGTTGTAATAAAGCAGGTTCAGGGCGCGAAAGATCCCACATGCGTTTATTCGTAATACCAATCAGTTGCCAACCACCAGGACTTGCCTGAGGATAAATGCCACTGAACTCCCCCGCCAAGGCAACTGTGCCCGCGGGAATACGTGTTCTTGGTGTTTTGCGACGTGGAATATTCCATTGTGCAATATCCGAAACCAAGTAAGCAAAACCAGGCGCAAATCCAGTAAAAGCCACCCTATATTCATTTTCGGCGTGTTGGCGTATAACGTCCTGTACTGAAGTTCCCAATATTTCAGCAACAGCAGCTAAATCTTCACCGTTATAACACACAGGGATCTCAACCTGTTTTCCACTCACATAGCGGCATGTTTGCAGACTTCGGTTCTGAATCTCATCGACCAATTGATAAACTGAAATTGTCATCGGGTGAAAACGGATCATTAAAGTTCTTGCCGCCGGAATAATCTCCTCAATCCCAGAAAGCGGTGTCATATTCAGCGAATCAAACAACATCAGTGTTTCTGTCAATCCGCTGAGTTCAACCATAATGGAATTAAAATTAACAGGTAAAAAACGCAAGGCTATCTCCTGAAATCATTAATCTATGTGGTTATGAATGGATAAATGATCGAATGGTGATCCCTGCCTGTTGCAAGACAGTTTTTATTTGTCTGGCCATATCCAGCGCCCCTAAGCTATCACCATGTACACAAATAGAATCTGCTTCAATAGGGGTGAATTTTCCATCAATAGATTCTACTCCTCCCTCTGTCACTAACTGCAACATACGCTGTGCAACATAGTTAGCATCATGCAATACAGCACCTTCTTCACGACGGAAAACCAATTCTCCTTTCGATGTATAGGCACGATCTGCAAAGGCCTCAGAGATAGTTTTCAGACCTTTTTTTTGCGCCAGCCGGAGGATATTTGAGCCAGCTAATCCCATCAATGCAAGATTTGGGTTAATTGCCAATATGCCCTCAATAACCGCCAGACCCTGCTTTTTATCATTAGCTATCGTGTTATAAAGCGCGCCGTGTGGTTTTACATAACTGATTGTTGTTCCTATTGATGTAGCCAATCCTTGCAAAGCACCAATCTGATAAATCACATCTGCGGTAAGTTCATTGCTGGCAAGATCCATATTACGACGGCCAAAACCAACTAAATCAGGATAAGAAACATGAGCCCCAATAACGATCTGATTTTCCTTCGCTAATTTCAGAGTTTGCAAAATTCCTGCCGGATCACCTGCATGAAAACCACAGGCAACATTTGCACTGCTGACAATCCCCAACATTTCCTCATCATTTCCCATTCTCCACTGTCCAAAACTCTCACCGAGATCGCTGTTTAAATCGATTACATTTATCATATTGTTAAATCATTATTGTAATATCGTTGAACAATAGATAATTTCTGACGAGAAAACAATCAAACAAAATTGGTATATATAGTGTAAAAATCCAACGGAGATCACTTTATTCATATTCCCGACCAAATTTTCAAGCATGTCATATTGAGGTAAACGACATTGAAATACACAATTTTAGGATTAGGATGAAAAGAATAATGTTATTTTATGTTAGGCAAATAATCGTAACTTGCTGGTTATTCAAGAATATGTGAAGATTAACTTTTGAACACCAAAGGTACTTTTCTCAGCTACACCCAATGGATAACTATGAAAAGAGAGAGTTCTCCTCAAATTTTGAGTAAGAAAATTACAGAAATCATAAGAAATAAACTGGTTATCGGGGAATTATTACCCGGACAACGTTTATCAGAAGCAATCCTAAGTGAACAACTTGGAATTTCCCGCAATACTTTACGAGAAGTATTCCGCACTCTTACTCAAGAAGGGTTATTAAAACATCGACCCAATCGTGGTGTGTTTGTAGCAATACCTGATATTGCGTCAATTATTGATATCTATCGAGTCAGAAAACTGATTGAATGCCAAGCACTTGCACAAGCATACCCTGTGCATCCTGCTGTTACCAAAATGCGGGCAGCAGTAGCAAACGCCCAACAATGTCAAAATCGGCAAGATTGGGTCGGAGTTGGTACAGCCAATATGCGTTTCCATGCCGCTATCGTAGAACTGACCGACAGTGAAAGATTAATAACATTCTACCGTAATATTTCGGCAGAACTTCGTTTAGCTTTTGGCCTTTTGAATGAACCAGAACTGTTATACGCTCCTTATGTCGATAAGAATGCATATATTCTAGAGCTTCTGGATTCAGGCCAGACAGAACTAGCGACGCAGAAAATGGAAGATTATCTGGATTTATCAGAAAGAACCGTACTGGCTGCATATTCTCGCAAAAATAATGGATAAGAACTGAAAAAATAAATTATTACCCAAAATGCAAAAAAGCCATCCGGTTC